>JAKSAW010000319.1 GCA_022361455.1 Pseudomonadales bacterium
ACCCTCGTGGTGGCCGGGGATTGCTTCGGAATGGATCACCGGTTACGCATCGGCCTGGGTACGGAAAAGGAGTACTTCCTTGCAGGCCTGAACCGCTTGGATACGTGGCTGAAAGGAAAGATGTAGAACGAAAACCGGATAAGATTTTTCCTGTGCGGGCGGTATCACGATACCGCCCTTTTTAATTCCAAGTAAGCCTTCGGAGACCTCAAGCCATTACGGAACCACCATTGACGCTGAGCACGCTCCCCTGCAAATGGCGGGCTAGCGAGGAAGCTAGAAAGAGAACAGGACCGGCGATATCCTCCGGTTCAGCAATCCGACGAACCGGAATGGACTCAATCACCGAAGCCTCGAAATTCTCATCGGAAAAAACCGGTTCCGTCATATCAGTGCGAACCCAACCGGGTGCCACGCTGTTCACATTGATACCGAAGGGTCCCAACTCGCTGCCCAGAGACCGGGTCATAGCAATCATTGCCCCCTTGCTCGCGGCGTAGTGACTGTAATCAGCCTCGCCCCGCTGGCCGGCGGTGGAGGTCACCAAGATAATCTTGCCGCTGCCCGCGGCTTTCATCAGCCGAGCCGCGCGAGAACAGCAGAAATAGGTGGCGTCCAAATTGGCAGCCATGGTCTCGCGCCATTGAGAGTTGGTCATGGTGTCGATAGAAGCCCGCGCCCAGATACCGGAATTAGCTACAAAAATATCCAACTTGTCGAAGCGCTGTTCTACCTGTTTAAATAACTCATCGACTGACTCCTCCTGGCTAAGATCGCCCGGTACAGCCAATGCTTCCGCGCCGCTAGCCTCTATCCGGCGAACCGTTTCAGCGGCGGCCTCGTGATTGCTCCGGTAACTCAACACCACATCGGCTCCCGCCCGCGCCAGCAAGGTGCATACAGCTCGGCCGATGCCCCTGGAGCCACCTGTTACCAGAGCCGTCTTTCCACTTAAATCGATCATCTCCCATCTCCTTCGAGTAGTTTATCTAAACTCTCTCGTACTGCTTGAGTGTTCTTGTGATCAGCTCCCAAAACTTCCTCATGTAAGGCCAGGGTCTCGGCCAGCA
>JAKSAW010000375.1 GCA_022361455.1 Pseudomonadales bacterium
GATCCTGGTCTTAAAAATACTCGCAATATTTAAGAGCTTTCGAGTTTTTTTAGTTCTTCCTGGGTATTGATGTTAGAAAAATCCTCGCTTGGACCTTGGTAATTCACAATTCTAGGGGAGTGAGATTCGCACCAGCGAATGAGCTTTCGTTCTCCTGCTTGATAGTAATCGCGCAAATCTTGTAATAAGGATCCACTAAACAGACCAAACAAGGGTTGAACTCTTCCTGCGACTTGGAAAAGTGTAATGGGGCTATCGTCAAAATTGGCTTTTGTCATTAGCTGCTCTACGAGATTTAAGCTGAGCTTCGGGGCATCGCAAGGTACGATGACTGCGAAGGGGGTTTCGATCATTTCGAGACCCGCTAGGATACCGGCCACTGGGCCTTGGTATACCTTGTTGCTATCGCTTACTACTGGATATCCGCTCTGTTGGTAATCTGCTAGGTGTCGATTAGCACTAATGATGACTGTAGCTACTTGCGGCTCCAATCTTTCTAGCACGTGTTGGTACATGGGTTTGCCAAGAAAGCTCACTAGCCCTTTATCTACTCCTCCCATGCGCGAACCTTCGCCACCGGCGAGTATAATGCCGGTGACATTTTCAAATTTCATCGCAATCTACTCCTCAATACCCCTGGGTAGATGTCATTTTAATGATATTTGTAAAAATTTGAGAGAATCCTTGGGGGTTTAATTGGAAAATTGCGATAATTTGCGCCGGATTTATTTAGAAAAGACATTATGAGTGATTGGATTTTAGCAATAGACACTTCCACGGAGGCATGCTCCTGCGCATTGGGTAATGCTGAAAGCAGCATCTACCGATATATCGATGTACCCAGAAAGCATGCCGAGAAGGTATTGCCCATGGTGGACGAGTTGATGTCCGAAGCGGCTATAACTCGTGGGCAATTAAATGCAATCGCTTTCGGCCGTGGGCCCGGAGCTTTCACCGGTTTACGAATTGCCGCGAGTGCGGTACAGGGCTTAGCATTCGCATTAGATGTACCTGTTATCCCGATTTCTTCTCTGCAAGCGCTTGCTCAACGTGCGGATAGAGAATTTGGCGATGAGTTTACTTTTGATAGTGCCATTGCCGCTATTGATGCTCGCATGGGTGAAATTTACTGGGGTGTGTTTGGTTTAGGTGATCAGGGCTTGATGGTTCCTGTGGGGGAAGAGCAACTGACTGCGCCTATAAATGTTTCTCTGAATAAGAATAATCAAAAAGAGAGTGACTTAAATTCGGTTATTGGAATAGGCACGGGCTGGCAGTACCAAAACCAGATGGGGGCAGACTGCATCGCGCTTAAGCAGGTTAAAGCTGAGTGTTTTACCCATGCTTTAGATGTATTGAATTTATCTTGGTCGCGGTACCGAAGTGGTGACATGGAAAGTGTAGAAAAAGCACTGCCGGTTTATTTGCGGAATAATGTTGCGCATAAGCCATCCAAGACTTAGCGTTTTTTGAGAACACGTTTGCTAAAGCTGGCTGTAATAAAGAAGTAGAGGATATTAGGGGGATTATGGATATTAAATGGGATTTTCAAAATCCTTACCTATTGGAAAAACGGGTGACCGCAGATGATATTGATATCATGGGGCATACTAATAACGTGGTCTATCTTAAATGGTTAGAGGAAGTGGCTTGGGGCCATTCTAAATCATTGGGCTTGGGCTGGGATGTTTACGAAAAACTAAATCGAGGTTTGGTAGCCCGTCGCCATGAGCTGGATTATTTAGGCGCAACATTTGAAGGCGACCAACTTATTCTTGCAACCTGGATTATTGAAAATGATGGCAAAATTGGTGTGCAACGAGCTTATCAAGTGTTACGCCAATCTGATCAAAAGGTAGTATTACGTGGCCGAACTCGATGGGTTTGTATCGATATTAAATCAGGAAAACCCAAGCGAATGCCTGTTGAGTTTATCGAAGGATATAAAGTTTCTCCGCCAACCTAGCCCCATTATCAGAGTGGGTAAAAAGCGAGAACATTAGTTTTAGGAGTTACATGTGGATTGGTTTCAGGCGGTGGTACTAGCACTGGTTCAGGGTTTGACTGAGTTTTTACCGGTATCTAGTTCTGCTCATTTAATTCTGCCTTCACAGTTATTAGGTTGGCCCGACCAGGGCTTAGCGTTCGATGTTGCTGTTCACTTGGGAACGTTAGTGGCGGTGGTGACATACTTTCGTCAGGATATTGCATCCGTCATCCAAGGCTTATTGAAAACCGCACAAACCCGCGAAATGAATACCGAAGCTCAGCTTGGGGTAGCTGTTGTGGTTGGAACGATCCCTGCGGTGATTATCGGATTTCTCTTTAAAGACTTTATCGAACAAAATCTGCGATCGAGCATGGTAATTGCTTTCACCACCATCTTTTTTGGGTTATTGCTTTGGCAAGCGGATAAAGCTGGCAAACGTGTATTAAAAATGGAGTCATTAAAAGCGAACAAAGCCTTGGTTATCGGTGTTGCGCAGGCTCTTGCACTAATTCCGGGCACTTCCCGAAGTGGTATTACTATGACTGCTGCATTAATGCTGGGATTTGATCGCACTACCTCTGCACGATTTTCCATGCTCCTCTCCATTCCTTTAATAGTGGCAGCCAGTCTTTTAAAAATGCTAGACCTGCTTGCGAGTACAGCCCCCGTGCCCTGGTTAATGATTGGTTTGGGTATGATTGTGGCGACAGTGAGTGCCTATGCTTGTATTCATTATTTCCTCAAGTTGTTAGAACAGATGGGTATGCTGCCATTTGTGATATACAGACTCTTGCTAGGGGGATTCTTGTTATTTTTCATAGGATTGCGTTGATCCGAAAGTGTAAAAAACAGGTCAAATTCGTAACCATCCGCTAAATCCGGCTTGACGGATATCCCGGCACCGTGGCTATACTAAAAATCCAGCACTAGGAATTGCACAGAACTTCATGAAAATCGCAGGTAATTCTGTTTATACATCCGGTTTCTCGCCAAGTAGCCAGCAGGCTGCTGCAGATGCCCGTGCTGAACGCCGTGCCGAAGAGCAACAGCAAAAAAACGTTGATGAAGGGCAGAAACGCAAAGACCTTCAAGCCAGCGGCGAGCCACTGGCGGGTGTTAGTCGAGATGAAAGTTTAGGATTTCGCCAAGTCGCTGCCACCAACGGTACCAACAAGCAATTTGCCCTCTATTCTGAATCTGATCGCGGTGATTTACCTAATTCTCAGAAAAAGGCCTTACAAGCCTATGCGGAGACTCAGGATATTAGTCGCGTCGATGCAAATATTGAGTACTTAGGATCAGTTGATATTTTTGTCTAATGGATGAAGCCGTCGTTGCGGTCTCTGCGGACATAGATTCGCAAGATCGACTTGAGTCATTGCAGATTACTCACTTGCTTACCGTATTTCCCCGCTATCATTTCAGCGAAGATTGGTTAGCCTCTTCCATTCCGTATTTTTTACATATAGATCAAGATCGCCTGCTGTTAGAGCCGAGTGATAAAAAGCGCCAACCACTTTGGGTGGATTTTACTGCGGGCTCTATGGGTTACCGGGGTCAGCAAAATGTGCGTAATGAGATGGTGGTGAAAGCAGTGCTTGGCAGGGATAAGCAAAAGAAGCCGTCTGTGATTGACGCTACTGCTGGTTTGGGTAGGGATAGCTTTTTGTTGGCGGTTTTGGGTTGTCAGGTAACCATGATAGAGCGTAATCCTATCGTCATGGCGTTACTGGCGGATGGTTTACATCGTTTTCAATTACAAGATGATTCTGGGGTAGCTAAACGATTAGCACTGTTTCCTGGTGATGCGAAAAATCAGCTCTCGCAATTAGCCCAATCCAAATCAGCCGATGTTGTCTATTTAGATCCCATGTTCCCAAAACGGGAAAAGTCGGCGTTAGTAAAAAAAGAAATGCAAATCTTTAGAGACATTGTTGGATTAGATAGTGATAGTGATGAATTGCTATTAACCGCTAAGCAAATTGCTCGTGATAGAGTTGTTGTGAAAAGAGCGAGTAAAGCGGAATACCTCGCAAATATAAAACCAACCTATTCTCTTACCGGCCGTTCGAGTCGATTCGATATCTATCAGTGCTGATTATGCTCTGCGCAATGGGTACTATTTCTAGCGTTTTCCGCTAAGCTAGGTTCTAAAATTAACGAATCAGCACAACTAGGACAATTGTTTATCAGGGAGCATTGCCATGAAGATTCGATCAGGCTTTTCTTTAAGCTGCATTATTTGTTGCTTTGGCCTCATATTATCTTCCTCATTACAGGCAAGTGATTTAGTTACTAATCAGGAAATCTCTGAGCTCTATAGCAGGGCAGATCAGCAAATGGTTCGCTACACCAAGTTGATTGAAGCCATGGATCAGCGATTTAAGAATGAATTGTTGGGTCATGGTTATGTCACCAAGGTTTTCAATACACCCATTCTTGATCTGTACAAGAACTTCTCGAACCAGCGAATAGGTTTGCGAGAAGCTTTAGAAAAGCACCGCATAAACGCAACGAAGATGGGTAGCGAAGATCGCTGGATCGATAAAATGCGTTCCTGGGCTGATTACAACACTCAGGCTGCGATTCGACACACGTGGTTAGCGAAAATGGAGCTGACCAAAGCGGAGATTGCTCGTTTATACACTCTTGCAGGGCGTTTTAGTGAACAACAGTCAAAGAGACTACGCCAGGAACAGGAAGGTGCACAGGCTCAATTTGGCGATGACTATAAAAAGATCGAGCAAAAGATGGCTCTGATTTATGAAGAGGTCGGGTCGAAGGAGCGCAAAGAAGTGGATCAAATTTGGCAGCAGTATCAAATGATTGGTAATGAATTTGCTGAATTTCGTAAGCAGCTGACTAACGATACTTGGCGCTGGTTTCATTACCATCAAGATCGACATTTCGAAGCTAGAGCTCGTTCCTATAAGAAATTCTTATTTAAGAGTTTTGCCTACGATCTTGATAGTCGACCAGCAGATTTCGTCAATGACTATTTTGGTGGGCGTGCATTTGCGGATTCCGATTTAGATTTTTTTATGAATATGCCTGGCACCGAAGATCGTCTTACTATGTATATCCATGCAGCTAAGGATTTGAACGTTTTCTACAAGCTCAATAGCTTTGTCGCCGATAAACCTGTTGAATTCTATGATGCCGCTAGTGATTTGGCGCCGCTACGTGTCTCCGGTTCTATGATAGAGCGAATCGCCAAATTATTAGCTGCACGGCAAAAAAGTTACTACCTAGCCACTGAAAAGATTGAAAAAACGCTGAACAATATGAAACCCATTATGGAAGAGGTAAGAGCTCTTCAGAGTGGTATTGTATCGATCAATAATCTTTCTCTAGATCTGCAACGTTTCGTCGCGGAAACTCAATCGATAGATACGTTGGCTGCATCAATAGAATCAGCGCAACAGGATTTGGAATTAGCAGAATCAGAGGCAAGTGAAGTTCTACAAGCGCTTCGCAAAGCTCGTCGAGAACTTGAAAATCAGCAACGGAACCAGTCTGATCGGGTGTTGTTAGATTATTCAACTCAACAATATCGCTTGGTAAAGCCGGGAGAAACGGGGAAAAGCAAAAACGAATTAATGCAGAGCTTGCAACGAAGATCTCAATTGCTGGAAGAGCAGTTGATGATGACCGATCCTGAAAGCGAGGACTATCGACGGATCGCGACGCGCAAGCAAGAGATACAGCAAACTATGTCGCAGCTGGCTTCTATTGTCAGCGAATCAGTGGCCGATACACAGCGCAAAATTAAACAGCTTGAAGATGAACGGGTTAATAAGAACAAAACCCTCGCTGAAGCCAAAAAGCAGCTGAATGAGCTTTTAGTGAAACAGTCTGCCCGCTCTAAGGAAGCGGTGGCTAAGGCTTATCAATCGTTACATCAACGCTATCAACAACTCTATCAAGATGTTAATGCTGGAACTTTAGGCGGGTTTAGCAAACCTTCCGAGAAGCTTTCCTCTTTAGTCAAAGATCAATTGATCGCACCACAAACAGAGTCTCTAAAAGCGGATGTGATTGCTGAAGTGGAAACCATTGTCAGTTATCACCGTGGGTTGCAGCGTGTTAGACCTGATATGACTGAGTGGCTAGAGGCGCTTCGAGCGCAACTGAATAGCCTGTTGGCTGTATTAAAAAGACAAGATCAACGCCAGGCTCAATATGCTAAAGCTGTGGCACGACATAAGGCGCAAGCTAGTAGCGTGGTGATCTATGTGGCGCAGCAGGCTGGTGCTAGTAACACTGATCCGGTGGTGCAGTTTATGCGGGCATTGCGGGATGCTGTTAAAGTGACCGAAAAGTATTTAACCCCTACGGAAATTGCCGCAGAAAAATTGAATCTTTCCGACGAGGAGAAGCAGATTCTTGATACTGGTAACAACATTTTGCAGTACTTTGTCGAAGATAAAATGGAAGTGTTCAAACTGGATAAGTTGCGAGAAAAACTGGATGTCGCCAAGCAGGCAACGGCTTTGGTGGAGAATTATGCTGGTAAGGGAGAAACCATTGGTGCTGCGGTTGGAGCACTGCGCAGTGAAGATGCTCCCAATCTAGCGAATAGCTTGAGCTACTTTGCCACCATTGCTGAGCTTGGAAAAATGGCGGCAGATGGCGCCCCAGTGTTTGGCGATTTATTTGGTTCCTATATGGACTTTCTCGCTTACTCGGTTAATTCTATTAAATCTCAGGCCCTAAGCATTCAAGATCGAGTGTTTGAAAACGCGGAAAAATATTTGCTATCAGTCAAACCAGAGCAGCACCTTTATACCATGTCAGAAATCGAATCTGAGATGCCCACCATTAATTTCTCGGATCGGGATCGAGTATTGAGGATTTATCAAATTCGACGAGTGGTGGCGCTAATGCAAGCCAAGAGCTTCAAAGATGTTTGCGATAGATCTTTAGGAAATACTAAACGGTGTAACTAGGGGAGGGAGATATTAAGGATGAAAGTAAATTGGACCAAGTGGATAAAGCTATCGCTTGTTTTTTACTTAGTTACCCTTGTTTCTGCTTGTGAACAGGAAAAAACACCAGATTCAACTGCTGTCGTAAGCACCACTGCTAAGCAAGCAGCGCCCGCTTGTGAAGCCTGCGATCAATTAGAGAAATATTTGGCGACCGTAAAGACTGATTTACCCGAAGAGCATCCCTTTAGATTAGCGGTGGTGGAGGACTTTAAACCCTTGGATTTAGAGCTAATCCCTTTTCAGTTTACTAACCCTAAATCCTGTGAGAATGATCTTAAAACGCAATTCGAGCCTTGGCTAAAGCAAATTGAGCAACAAGCGGAGTCTATAGCGGCTAAACGGGAAGCCTGCGGTGGTGGCTGCCCGCAATACAACTGTGGGGAATACGTGGATTTCGTGGGCATGAATTCCGAGTTAGGCGCATTGCTGGCTTTGTTAGCAGATCGCATGATGGATACAGCCCTCGCTAGTGTTGATTTGCCTTCTCTTAAACCCGATGATCTGCCTTCATTTATAGCTAACTCCAAGGCATCCTTAGTTAGTGCTGGCGAGTTAGTCGCGCAGCTAGCGGGTAAGGTCGATCAGGCAGAGGAAGTACCCTATAAGCAAAAGCTTTTAGATCACTCTTTATGGTTAAAGGATATGGCGCAAACTACCATCGCTATATCTTGGACAGCATCTGTCAATCACGGCGGATTATCCTTGGCTGAGCGGCTGTCCACATTGAGCGAACTATTGGGAGATCTGGCTTATCAATATGAAAAGTTCTTTCGAGTAAAAGATGGAGGCAAGGCCACCGTAGCAATGCAATCATTGTTGGCAAAGCTCAGTGTGAGCTTTTTAAGAAGTAATTATGAGTTGTTGGCTGCTATAGAAAAACAAACCTTTAACGATAGGGAAGCAGTGAGCGGTTTTGGTGAGAAAGAAATGGCCTGCTATGAGCAATTAGCTGTTGGCTTAGGTGTGGCTAAAGAGCTGCACGCAATAGCAGCGGATAGTGTTGGTGAATGCGCTTTACAGCAATCTTGCAAAACCAATGTGAATGCACCCTATGATGCGATCACAAGAGATCAGATTTCTACTAAGGAGTTAATTAACAAACTGAGCACTGTTCAAGCAATGGCTGATAAAGTCACTTATAGCTATACCAGTGCCAAATGCCCAAAGAGTTAAATGCGGCTTAACAAAGTTCTGGCTTAGCTATAAGCCACCGGTGTCGCAACTGCCAAGCAAATGAAACCGATTGCAATCCCTATTCGCAGTAGGGTGCGAATTTCTTGGGATTGGTTTTTCCGGTAGCTAAAAAATAATAACGCAAGAGACAGACCGTTGATGAGGCTGTGAATTGCACCCGCGTGCCATGGCATTGTTACCACGGCAATGGTCAAACCGACGGTTAATCCCAGTAATGCCAAATTTAAGATGACTTGAAGTTTGTCCGACATTCCGGGTTACCGTTGGTAGCTTGCTATTGCTAAAATGAGCTATTTTTAGCTTAGCTCGCTTTGCGATCTTTGGCTTTTTTCGATTGTTCCTTCTTCTTTGGTTGCTCCTTAGGCTCTTCTTCCAGCAAAGATACGTCAAGCTGTGAAACTTGCTGTATGGCTTCGCGAACATCTGCACTCAGAATCATATGGGTTTCCTGTTCTGATGCCTGTAATCGTTCATCGAAAGCGAGTTTGCCCTCTTCATCCACCCAGATGGTGCCATTTTTCAATAACGATTGTAGAAAGTTCTTAAATAGCGCTTTATCGAAAAACTCTGGAGCACTGAATTCATAGAGCAGCGACATGCGCTGTGCCATTAAGTGGCATAAGTTCTCCAAGTGATTTCGGCTTAGTATTCCTGATCCTGCTCTAGTTAAGATATCAACAGCAATAAAGAAACGCTCCAAGGTTTGACGAATCGCATTAGCGAGAATGGTTAAGCAGATATATTCTTTGCTGCTGGGCTCTGGTGACCAGTACTCGTTGCCCTTCCGTACGATTAGCCGTTCTGCTACTAAGCCATCCATAACGTGCTGAACATAATCAGGCAATTCCTCTGGTGTCAGGTGTAGAAATAGCTCTGACTGTAAAAATGGATAAACCTGACGGCATAGGCGCAAAAGAGCCTCATGGGTAATGCGTCTGTTATTAATGAGCAGGCGCGCTAAAAATGAGGGCAATGCAAATAAATGTAGGTTATTATTGCGGAAGTAGGTCATCAATACCGCTTTATCTTCTTCTACCACAAGCACATCACCTAAAGAATGCTTGCGGCGCTGTAGCATTTCTAAACGTTCACCATAGGCGATAACTTCTCTGCCGCTCATTGCTGGGATTTGGGTAAGATCAGAGTAAGGAACTGTTTTAAGTAAGCCCAGGTAAATATTGAGTTGGCGCTCTAACAAAGATTCGTCCATGGCATGCTTGTTAGTCGCTAACATCACTTGGCTAAGCAGGCTCACCGGATTGACAACAGCTGCGTCATTGATACCTGTTATGACTTTATGCCCTAAATCGGCAACGGCTGTGGATACCCAAGGTGGTTGATTATCTTCATCATAGGCTTCGTCTTGCCAGTCTGGATTAATGCTATCAAGATGATCGTTCAAGTGAATAGGTTCACCAAAGTTCACGTGTACCTGTCCGAATGTGCCGCGAATCTTTTTCAAGGTACGGAAAATATCGAACACCGATTCTTTCTTCTTCGCTTTGCCACTTAGCTCGCCGACATAGGTGCCGCCTTCAAGTACTTTTTCGTAGCCAAAATAAATGGGAACAAATACGAAATTGCGTCGGCGTGTTCGTAAGAAACTGCGTACGGTCATGGAAATCATGCCGGGGCGAGGTTGTAGTAGGCGACCGGTGCGGCTGCGACCACCCTCAATAAAGTATTCAACGGAAAAGCCACGATCGAATACTTCATTTACGTATTCGTTAAAAACGGCAGTATAGAGTCTGTTGCCCTTAAAGCTTCTACGGAGGAAAAATGCACCCCCGTGGCGGAGAATTTTTCCTAGCACGGGTAAGTTAAGGTTTATCCCTGCGGCAATATGGGGTGGAACATAGTTATTTTTGAACAGTACATAAGACATTAAAAGGTAATCGATATGACTGCGATGGCAGGGCACATAGATAACTACATTGTCCTTAGCGACTCGCTCTAGGCGATCGAACCCGGTTACTGACACGCCGTCGTATAATTTATTCCACAGCCAAGTGAGTACTAAGTCGTATACACGTATGACCGGATGGGAGTAGTCTGCGGCAATTTCTTCCGCATACTTTCTTGCTTCTAAAGCAACTTTGCGTTTGGGGTTATCGCTGCGTTGAGCTTGATCTTCGATAGCTTTAACTACGCCAGGCTTTCTAAGCACTGCATTTACAATTGTTCGACGGTGAGATAAATCTGGGCCGATAATGGTTTCTCGCACGCGGCGAAAATGCACTCGTAAAACTCGCGAGATTTTGCGAACAGTGCGCTCAGTAGAATCAGAATCTTCAAGTGTCTGGCGAATGGAAATGGGCTCATTAAAATGCACTACGGTGTTGTAGCCTTGTGCCATAATGATGAGCAGCTTGCGGAAGAAACCTGGTACAGCCCAGCTGTCAGAAAGTAGTAGCTTAACAACGGAGTTTTCGCGGTCAGGGACACGGCCCCAGAAAATAGAAACTGGCACGATTTGAATATCGCCTTCATCGCTTTGCTGAACTGCTTCTACGGCGTTAACCAATTTATTGGGTAACGATTGAATAATTGGCTTTCTGTTGAAGGTGCTCATGGGTTCCGCCAGGAAAAAGGCGGAATTGCTTTCGCTAAGATTGTTAAAAATCAGATTCTCGGTGGGTCTTGGCAGGTTACGTGCCTTGCACTCCTCATCGAGAACCAGTAGGTCAGAAAGTGACTTATTCTTGATAACGTAAAGAACGGGTTTCTCTGGGTCCAGATTCAACGTTTTGATATCATCTGGGCGAACAGTTGTTTTTACAAAAATATAGAGAACGCGGCGAACAAGCCAGTAAATGAGTCGGTTTACACCCAAACCTTTCATCATTTTTTGATCCTAATAGGTTAACTACATTAAGCATAATGCTTTGCTGAAATTGCAGCAGGGGGCCATTATAACCGGCCAAAGAAATTTTCCCGAAACTTATCCTAAGATCCATCGGTCAAACAGCAGGCTAGTCTACTGATTGATTACTTTAGCCGCAAAAATACTGGGGGATAGGTTGTAACAAAAGATTAATTATTTTTTTGTATGAACGATGAACAATTGAAAAATCAATAACATGCTTTAATATCAGCTAAATTTTTGGCTCGGGAGACCGTGCTGTCGGCCCTGTAGCCAATTTGCAACAGAAAAGGCTGTAGAAAAACAACAATGATCTCGATAAAAGGAATGGGTATCAGAGACTCATGATTACCATCGATAATTTGACCAAGCAGTTTGGCCACCATAAAGCGGTGGACGGTTTAAGTTTTAATGTAAAACCCGGGGAAGTTCTTGGATTTTTGGGCCCCAATGGGGCTGGTAAATCCACGACTATGAAGATGATCACCGGATTTCTCACACCTACTTCAGGAAAGATCACTTTGTTTGGTAAGGATACCCAGAGTCACCCAATGGCCTGTAAATCCATGCTGGGCTATTTGCCAGAAGGTGCTCCCAGTTATGGAGATATGACCCCACAGCAGTTTTTAAAGTTTGTGGGCAAAGCGCGTGGCATCCCTGCTTCTGAACTTACCAGCAGGATCAATGAGGTGGTTGCCAAACTTCAATTGGATAATGTGCTTCATCAAACTATCGAGACCCTATCAAAAGGCTTTAAGCGCCGTGTGGGTTTGGCCCAAGCCATTATCCATGATCCGCAAATCTTGATATTGGATGAACCAACCGATGGCCTTGATCCAAACCAAAAGCATGAAGTTAGAAAGCTGATTCAAAACCTTTCAAAAGACAAGATCGTAGTGGTTTCCACCCATATACTGGAAGAAGTTTCTGCTGTTTGTACTCGGGCAATCATTATTGCCGATGGAAAAATCTTGGCAGATGGAACGCCATCAGAATTAGAGGCTAAATCCCGTTATCATGGCGCTATTCGTTTAGATTTTAGTGAAGCGCCAGATGCGGCAGACCAGATCTTAGCACTGACACAAGTGAAGGAAATTGAAACCCTTGAAGATGGCCATTCACTGATGGTGTACCCAAATCCAGGGGAAGTCTTATTCGATCCTATTAATCAGCTTATCCAAGAACACCATTGGCAAGTGCGAGAGCTTCATGTGGAGCGTGGCCGCTTAGATGAAGTGTTTAGATCGATTACTGAAAAAGCGTCAGCATAGGGGGAGACATCATGAATAGTTTTAAAGTCGTGCTCTCTAGAGAGCTAAATAGTTATTTTGCCACACCGCTTGCCTATGTATTTATCGTTATATTCTTAATGATTAGTGGCGCTTTCACTTTTTTCATGGGGGGCTTTTATGAGCGTGGTCAGGCAGATCTTTGGCCATTCTTTAACTTCCACCCTTGGTTGTATTTATTTTTAGTTCCGGCGATCTCCATGCGCCTTTGGGCGGAAGAAAGAAAAAGCGGCACCATTGAATTATTAATGACCTTGCCTCTATCGCTGCGGGCGATTGTCTTCGGTAAGTTCTTTGCTGCTTGGATTTTTACCGGAGTAGCTTTGGCATTAACTTTTCCTATTTGGCTAACGGTTAATTACTTAGGGGATCCCGATAATGGCGCTATCTTGGCGGGGTACTTAGGTAGTTGGTTAATGGCGGGTGGCTTTTTAGCGATTGGCTCCTGCATATCTGCTACTACTAAGAATCAAGTGATCGCTTTTATTATTTCAGTTGTTATCTGTTTTCTGTTCGTGGTGAGTGGGTTCAATATTGTATTGGACTGGTTTACCAGTTGGGCGCCGGGATTTTTGGTGGATTCTGTGGCAGCGCTGAGTTTTTTAACTCACTTTAATGCGATCGCAAAAGGGGTCTTAGATTTTAGGGATCTTGCTTATTTTGTGATTGTTATCGGTGGTTGGTTGCTCGCAACAGCCATCGTGATTGATTTAAAGAAAGCCAGTTAAGGAGCGCACCAATGGGAATTCGACGACTATTTTCTACCATGGGCTTAGTGATTCTGGCGGCGATTGTGCTGGTATCTACCCTCATAACGGATGTGCTTTTTAAGGGTGTTCGTATCGATTTAACAGAAAACAAACTATACACGCTCTCTGATGGCAGTAAGAATGTTGCAGCCAATTTGTCTGAGCCTGTCGAGCTATATTTTTTCTTTTCAAGAGAAAATACCAAAGACGCCCTAGGTTGGCGTAATTATGGCAAGCAGGTTAGGGAGTTACTGGAGGAATTTGAGTTAGCTTCTGATGGTAACCTCAAGCTAACGGTTATAGACCCAGAACCATTTTCGGAGGAAGAAGATCAGGCGGCAGAATATGGGCTTGAAGCCGTTAACCTCTCTGCTGGTGGTGATGTGGTTTATTTTGGTTTGGCCGCGAAAACAGAAGCAGCCGAAAAGCCAGCGGAAGTGATTCCATTCTTTCAACCAGATCGCCAAGAATTCTTGGAGTATGATATTGCTCGATTGTTAGTGCAGGCTAGCCAACCGCAAAAGCCTGAAGTAGGGTTGTTGAGCGATCTTCAGGTGAATGGTGGCTTTGATATGATGACTCGCCAACGACGCCAACCATGGATCGCGATCACCCAGTTGCAGCAGCTATTTGAAGTTAAGCAGTTGCCCCGCGAGGTTGAAGAGATTGAGTCAGATATTGATTTACTGCTTGTACTACACCCTCAAGTAATTCCAGATTCAACCCGTTACGCCATTGACCAATATGTGTTGGGTGGTGGCCGAGCCATGATTTTCTTGGATCCATTCGCGGAACAGGATACTGAGTCCATGATGGGCACGCCGGCGAGCAGCGATTTGTCTTCTGATATACCTAAGCTTCTGCAAGCTTGGGGCGTGGACTATGATCCACTCAAATTTGTGGGCGATTATCAATTGGCGTTACAAGTGGGTGTCGAACCCGGTAGACCACCCGTGAAGCACTTAGCCATTTTGCAACTCAGCGAAGAAAGTCACGCGGTGCAGGATGACATCATCATAAGCCAGTTAGAAAACATGAATTTTTCTACAGCGGGCTATCTGGCTCAGAGAGAAGGGGCCACTACATCCTTTGAGCCATTGCTTCAATCAAGTGAATTTGCGATGCCGTTGGAGGCTGACCGTTTAACGACGTTGCGAGATCCCACTCAGCTTACTGTTGGGTTTGAACCTACGGGTGAAAAATATGTGTTTGCTGCTCGTGTCACTGGCACTGCGAAAACAGCTTTTCCTAATGGCGTTCCAGTAGAGGGATCTGAAGATAGTGAGAACGCAGAAGATTCTGAGCAAAGCCAATCAGAAGAAACTGATGCGAATATAGATCCTGAGCAGATAAAAGAGGGTGATATTAACCTGATTATTGTTGCTGACACTGATGTTTTGTCAGACCGCTTGTGGGTGAGAATTGAAGATTTCTTCGGTCAACAAGTTGCGCAACCCTTTGCAGATAACAGCGCATTGCTGACTAACGCAGTGGATTATTTATCGGGCAGTAGCGATCTAATTGAAATCCGTAGTCGCGGTCGATTCATTCGCCCGTTTACAGTGGTTCAGGATATGAATCGTGAGGCTCAAACTGCGTTTCAGATGCAAGAACAAAGCTTGCAGCTGCAGCTTGAAGCCACTGAGCAAAATCTTATTCGCCTTCAGGGGCAGAGGGATGATCAAGGCAACGTGCTAACGCTTAGCCCTGAACAAGAACAAGAGTTGATTCGATTTCAGGAACAGAAACTGGAAATCCGTAAACAACTGCGTGAGGTGCAGCATCAGTTGAACAAGGATATTGATGATTTAGGTTTCCGCTTAAAGGTCATTAACATTACCTTGGTACCTTCAATTTTGACTGTTGTAGTGATCGTTGTTGCTTTAGTCCGACGTCGACGAGCTAACTAGTGTCATTTTTGCCTGCTGCAGAGCGCGATGTGTGAGTTGCATCGCGTTCTTTCCTTTCAAGGATTAGGCATTCAAAGCCGTCACCGTTTTTTTGCAGATTTGGATGCCAACGCAGTTAACTAACGATTTCTGCTATAGTGGCCATCATGATTGATGATGCCTTTTTCAAAAAACTCACTGCTCCCCGAGATAGCAACCGTTGGGTGATTGGCCTTAGTGGCGGTTTAGATTCGGTAGCATTATTGCATCTTTGTGTCCGCTACCGGGACCAATCGCGTCCTGATCTAGAGCTTGTGGCGGTTCATGTAAATCACCAATTATCTCCGTTGGCGGATCAATGGCAGGCTCATTGCAAAAAGCTGTGTTTGCATTGGCGAGTCGATTTCCATGCTGAAACAATCACCGTGGATAACAGTTCACGAAGAAGTTTGGAGCAAGCGGCAAGAGAAGCGCGCTATCAGGTCTTTGAGCAATTTTGCCAATCAAAGACTGATCAAGAGTTGAATTTGTTGTTAGCCCACCATAACGATGATCAAATTGAAACCATGCTATATCGCATGGTTCGCGGCAGCGGTGCACGCGGCCTGCGAGGGATGGATGAGTTTTCGCAGCAAGGTGGATTAGCTATTTGGCGACCGCTGCTATCGGTATCCCGAAGTGATCTCGAAACTTATGTAAAGAATCAAGGAATTGACTGGGTTGAAGATCCTTCAAATCAGTCACAAGCATTTGATCGCAATTTTATCCGCCATCAGTTACTGCCGCTTTTTGAATCTCGTTGGCCTGATGCACGCAAAACCCTATCACGCAGTGCCCGCTTGATTGCGGAAGCTTCGAACTTATCGGATCAATTGGCGGCTCTGGATATGGAGACTTGCCAAAGAGAGGGACGCCTGATTATTGCCGAATTGCAGTTGCTGGATGAGATTCGGCTAAAGAATGTGTTGCGCTTTTGGATTCGTAGCAAAGGCGCACTCTCGCCACCAGAAAAAGTATTGGCTCAGGTGGTTAATTGTGTTGCTAGCTATCATGGAGAATACAATGCGGAAATATCATGGCCTGCCCAGTCGCATGGGTCGGAAGTTCCGGTACGATGGGAGATAAGAAGCTTTCGCGGTTGTTTATATTGTCACCAATCATCAGCAACTCCGGAGCCTGCATGGCAGGAGCAGCTTTTCTTGGGGGAAGAGTTGGTGCTGCCGGTTGTTTCGCAATTAGCGGGGTCAGGGCTTCAGAGTAAACCGTCTGCTCGTTTCCAAAGCCTATTTATTCGAGAAGTTACTTCCCAAGACGCCGGAGACCATGTGCTACGTTCCTCCCTGCTGGAGGGGCGTGTAAGTTTACAAGTCAGGTATCGACAGGGCGGCGAGACTTTTCGGCCCGCTGGACGGCGGCAAAAGTTGCTCAAAAAATGGTTGCATGACTGGCATGTACCTACTTGGGAGCGAGATCAAATACCTTTGGTTTATCTCGGTGAGGAGCTGGTTTGTGTTCCCGGATACGGCGTGGCAGAAGGCTTCCAGGCATCCCCAGGTGCTGCTGGACTAACCATTGCCTGGCATCGCTAAGCTGAATTGAGATATGGCCACACATAATGTAGAATTTACTCCCGTTCTGGGTCCCCCCATTATGCCTCGTAGACGCATAAAAAGGACTCCCTCCTGTTGCCAATGGACTAAAATCCGATAGCAACAAGCAAAAACAAGCCAACAAGCACAAACCGAAGGCCTCGTTCATCTTATTTTGAGCTGATCGTTGGGGTGAGTAAGTGTTGGTTGGTGTTGGTTAATATTGATAGATATTATTTGTTCCCTTTTTCCGTCACAGTGGATTTTTAATGACACGATATATTTTTGTGACTGGTGGTGTTGTTTCTTCTTTGGGTAAAGGAATTGCTGCCGCCTCACTCGCCTCGCTTTTAGAAACCCGTGGACTCAAAGTCTCTATTATGAAGCTCGATCCCTATATCAATGTGGATCCTGGCACCATGAGCCCTTATCAACATGGTGAGGTGTTTGTGACGGAAGATGGTGCCGAAACTGACCTGGATTTGGGGCACTATGAGCGCTTTATTCGCGGCACCATGACTCAGCGAAACAACTTCACCACTGGGCGTATCTATCAAGATGTGTTGGAGAAAGAGCGTCGCGGTGATTATTTAGGGGCCACTGTACAGGTTATTCCCCATATCACTGACTCAATCAAAGAGCGCATCTTAAATGCGGATCTTGGTGTGGATGTGGTTATCGTGGAAATCGGTGGCACCGTGGGTGATATTGAGTCGCTACCATTCCTAGAGGCCGTTCGACAACTGCGTGTCGAGTTAGGCTCGCAGCGCTCTGTGTTTATCCATTTGACCCTGGTTCCGTATATCTCCACTGCTGGAGAGACCAAAACCAAGCCTACCCAACACTCTGTTAAAGAGTTGCGTTCAATAGGTTTGCAACCTGATGTCTTGATCTGTCGTTCCGATCATGAAATTCCTGAATCTTCCTTGGAGAAGATTGCACTGTTTACCAACGTTGAAAAACGCGCCGTTATAAGCCTGCAAGATGTGAATACCATCTATCGCATCCCCGCTGTGTTGCATGCCCAGGGGTTGGACAACTTTGTCGTTGAACGCCTTGCATTAGATTGCCAGCCTGCCGACTTGAGTGAGTGGACTCAGGTGGTCGATGCGCAACTGAATCCGCAAAAAGAAGTGACTATTGCCATGGTAGGTAAGTATGTTGATTTGGTGGATGCTTATAAGTCGTTAAATGAATCCTTGTTACATGCTGGGATTCAAACTCGAACCAAAGTGAATATTGAGTATGTGGATTCCGAGAACGTTGAGCGTGACGGCGTCGATTTTCTAGCAAAGTATGATGCGATACTTGTCCCTGGTGGCTTTGGCCACCGTGGTGTAGAGGGTAAAATTTCTGCGGTACAATATGCCCGGGAAAACAAAATCCCTTACTTAGGTATCTGCCTAGGTATGCAAGTGGCTGTTATCGAATATGCCCGTAATATGGCAGGGCTAACAGAAGCACACAGTACCGAGTTTGTTGGTGATACTAGCACCCCCGTGGTTGGTCTGATCACCGAATGGATTGACGAAGACGGTAGTGTACAGACTCGCTCTGAAGAAGCGGATCTCGGTGGCACTATGCGTTTGGGTGCACAAGAATGCCGTTTAGTGGACGGCAGTCTGAGCCGCGAATTGTATGATCAAGATACAGTTTATGAGCGCCATCGTCATCGTTATGAAGTGAACAATAAGTATGTTCCCGAGATTGAAAAGGCTGGCATGCGAGTGGCGGGGCGTTCTATCGATGGCACTCTTGTGGAAATGGTGGAAGTTCCAGATCATCCTTGGTTTGTAGCTTGCCAATTTCACCCTGAGTTTACTTCTCGTCCGCGTGGTGGACACCCGCTATTTACGGGGTATATCGCTGCTGCAGTGACGTTGAAAGAAAGTCGTAACCAATAAACGGTTGAAATAAGCTCTTTAGAAGAATAGCTAGAAGCAACCATTAAAAATTAATAGATAGGAAATCAAATCCATATGCCCCAACAGACCTTAACACTCGGCAACATTGAAATGGCTAACGACAAGCCTTTCGTACTTTTTGGTGGTATGAATGTGCTTGAATCTAGGGATCTAGCTATGGAGGTTTGCGAGGCTTACGTCAAGGTGACGGAAAAGTTGGGCATTCCTTATGTTTTTAAAGCTTCTTTTGATAAAGCGAATCGTTCCTCAGTTAATTCGTTCCGTGGCCCAGGAATGGAAGAGGGAATTAAGATTTTTGAAGAGATAAAAAATACTTTTAACGTTCCCGTTATTACTGATATTCATGAGCCCTATCAGGCAGCCCCTGTTGCTGAGGTGGTGGATATTATTCAGTTACCAGCGTTTCTGTCCCGACAAACGGACCTCGTGGTGGATATGGCGAAAACCAACGCCATTATCAATATCAAGAAAGCCCAATTTTTAGCGCCACAAGAAATGCGCCACATTATTAAAAAATGTGAAGAAGCTGGTAACGATCAAATCATTTTATGTGAACGTGGCAGCAGCTTTGGCTACAACAATTTAGTCGTCGATATGTTGGGCTTTGGCGTGATGAAGCAATTTAATTGCCCTATCTTTTTCGACGTTACCCATTCTTTGCAACAGCCAGGTGGCTTGGCCGAATCAGCAGGTGGCAGACGTGCTCAAGTGACTGAGCTAGCTAGATCAGGTATGGCGTTGGGAATTGCAGGATTGTTTTTGGAAGCACATCCGGATCCGGCGAAAGCAAAATGTGATGGTCCCTGTGCATTAAGACTCGACAAGTTAGAACCGTTTTTGGCGCAAGTTAAGGCCATCGACGATTTAGTAAAAAGTTTCGAACACATCGATACTGAATAAAACAGCCCAAATTGGCAACGGTATCAAAATTTATTATGGAGTGAGATAAATGGCTAAGATTGCTCAAATCAGAGCTAGAGAAGTGTTGGATTCGCGTGGTAATCCAACGGTTGAAGCGGACGTTATTTTGGAATCTGGCGCAGCCGGATTTGCGTGTGCGCCATCGGGTGCATCAACGGGTTCTCGCGAAGCTTTGGAATTACGTGATGGTGACAAGTCTCGTTACTTAGGCAAAGGCGTACTTAACGCGGTTAATTTTATCAATAACGATATTCAAGATTTACTAGTTGGCCAAGACGCTCTAGATCAACGTGCCATTGACCAGGCAATGATTGATGCTGATGGTACAGAAAATAAATCAAAGTATGGCGCCAACGCAATTTTGGCCGTTTCCCTAGCAAACGCTAAAGCTGCTGCCGTTGAAAAGGGCGTTCCTCTATATCAGCACATTTCAGAAGTAAGTACCGGTTCAGCTGGTCCCTACACAATGCCCGTACCGATGATGAATATCATTAATGGTGGTGAGCATGCTGATAACAACGTCGATATCCAAGAGTTCATGGTACAACCTGTTGGTGCGAAAAACTTTAGCGAAGCACTTCGTTGTGGTGCGGAGATTTTTCACGCGCTCAAGGCTGTATTGAAGTCAAAAGGCTATAACACTGCCGTTGGTGATGAAGGTGGCTTTGCACCGAACTTAGGTTCTAATGAAGAAGCCTTAACGGTTATTATGGAAGCTATCGAAAATGCTGGTTACAAAGCGGGCGACGATGTGACTTTAGCTTTGGATTGCGCGGCTTCTGAATTCTATAAGGAAGGCAAATACGTATTAGCGGGCGAAGATAAGTCATTCAGCTCCGCTGAATTTGCTGATTACCTGGCGGATCTATGTGACCGTTACCCAATCGTATCCATTGAAGATGGTTTAGACGAGAGTGATTGGGATGGCTGGAAAATCCTAACTGAAAAATTAGGTGATCGTGTTCAGTTGGTGGGTGACGATTTATTCGTAACTAACACTAAGATCCTTAAAGAAGGTATCGACAAGAGCATTGGTAACTCCATTCTGATTAAGTTCAATCAAATTGGTAGCTTAAGTGAAACCTTGGATGCGATCCAAATGGCGAAAGATGCTGGTTACACTGCCGTGATCTCACACCGTTCTGGTGAAACTGAAGATGCGACTATTGCAGATTTGGCGGTTGCCACTGCAGCAGGTCAAATCAAAACGGGTTCACTATGCCGTTCTGATCGCGTAGCCAAGTACAACCAATTGCTGCGCATTGAAGAAGCTTTGGGTGATGGTGCCAACTATCGTGGTAAGGCTGAGTTCAAAGGCTTGGCCTAGTTGGTTAGCTGGTTTTCTGAACAGTTAGCTAGATAGTTAACTATCGCTTTTAAAGGCGCAGAAGCTTGCAAGCCTGCGCCTTTTGTTCATAATCTTGGTAACGTACTACTTATTGATATTCTCTATGGCCAAAGCTAACGCTACACGAGCAACAACCACCGACCTTTCCGAAGGCAATAGCGGTGTTCGCTTTTCGCTAGCTTGGTTTACCCTGCCAAGAATTTTGTTCTGGTCCATATTGTTGGTGGCAATTTCCCTACAGGCTCGTTTGTGGTTAGGCGAGGGAAGCTTGGCAGAAGTGTGGCAGTTACGAAAAGAAATCGATAAGCAGCAACAAGAAAACCATCTCTTGTCGGATCGTAACCGTCGTTTGGCTGCAGAAGTCAAAGATCTCAAACAAGGCCTAGGTGCCGTGGAAGAACGCGCTCGTGCTCAGCTAGGCATGGTTAAAGACGACGAAACCTTCTATCTGATTCTCGATAAATAATGACCTCCACGAATATAGAACCTCGTTACTGGTGCATTGTGCCGGCTGCCGGTGTGGGCGCGAGAATGGGGGCAGATCACCCCAAGCAATACCTTTCCCTGCTAGAAAAAACGGTCTGTGAGCATACTCTGTTACGCTTGTTGAGTGTGCCGGAGATAGAAAAGATCGTAGTTTGCTTATCGCCAAGTGACACTTGGTGGCCAAATCTTTCCTTAAGGGATGATCCTAGAATTCTGACAGTGGATGGAGGCGCTGAGCGCTGCGATTCTGTATTGAATGGGCTGCATTTTTTGCGAACCATGGCCTCTGATACTGATTGGGTGATGGTACATGACGTTGCTCGACCCTGTGTGCGCGTTGCTGATATTCATCAATTGATCGAGTCAACAAAGCAACATCCATGGGGTGGTATTCTGGCAACACCTGTTAGAGATACCTTAAAGCGAGCGAAGTCTACAGGAGATCAAGCGGAGATCGAGAGTACCGTTGATAGAACATCATTGTGGCAAGCATTAACCCCTCAGCTTTTTAGGGTGGGCGATTTAACTAGTGCGTTGGCCGCATCTCTTGAAGCCAATGTCACTATCACCGATGAGGCCTCTGCGATTGAATGGCACGGTGGAGAGCCTTTATTGGTGGAGGGCCATCCAGATAATATAAAAATTACTCATCCCAATGATTTGCCTTTGGCATTATTGTTTTTAAAGCAAACCCACGAATAAAAGTCTTTGGAGTAACGCATGATTCGAATTGGCCATGGTTATGATGTGCATCGTTTTGGTGATGGCGATCATGTTGTGTTGGGTGGCGTGCAAATTGATTATGAAATGGGTTTGATTGCCCATTCTGATGGAGATGTGGTGTTGCACGCTCTTGCCGATGCGTTATTAGGCGCTGCGGCTCTAGGGGATATTGGCCAGCATTTTCCGGATACAGATCCCAAGTTTTCAGGTGCAGATAGTCGTGAATTATTACGGCATGTCGTTTCTCTTGTATCAGACGACTATGCTATCAGTAACGCCGATATCACTATTATTGCACAAGCTCCAAAAATGGCACCGCATATCGCAGATATGCGTAAAAATATTGCTTCGGATCTTTGCATCGATATTTCTCAGGTGAACGTAAAGGCGACTACTACGGAAAAGCTTGGCTATATAGGCCGCAAAGAAGGTATTGCTGTTCATACGGTAACTTTAATTGAATCGGTTTAATATTGAGCCAGCTTTTTGATAGCAGCGGAGTGCTATTTGTCTTCTTCAAACTTTCCATTTAATTACACACCGATTGATGAGCTTGCCTGTGCATTTGGTGGGCCTGGTGATGCAACGGCGGATTTAAAACTGCAACCACAGGATTTTGTGGTAGAAGAGCTCATGGATTTTGAACTCACTGGCGAGGGTGAGCATTTGTGGTTATTTATCGAGGCTATCGATATGACCACAGATTTTACAGTAAAACAGCTGGCTCGCGCTTTTCAAGTCGATAAAAAACATATCGGCTATAGCGGCAAAAAAGATCGGCGAGCAATAACAAGCCAATGGTTTGGTATTCATCTACCAGGAAAACCGTCAGACATACCTGATCAGATTCATGAAAATCTTAAGGTCCTCAAATTTTCTCGGCATAACAAAAAACTACGCCGAGGAGCACATAGGGCTAATCGTTTCACCTTGGCCTTACGTAATCTAGAACATTTTGACGAGCAGCGTTTTAAGAATCAGCTTGAAGAAATTGCTATGCATGGTTACCCGAATTATTTCGGCCCACAGCGCTTTGGCATCAATGAAAACAATGTTGAATTTGCTAGCGCCATGATGGAGTCGAAAAAACGCTTGAAGCGGCAGGAAAGGGATAGGGTTTATTCAACCTTAAGAGCATTGGATTTTAATTACTTCTTAAGCTCTCGAGTGGCAGCGCAGTCATGGTTGCAATATCAACCAGGTGATTTGCTGCAACTTAGTGGTAGCAGTAGTTACTTCGCCACAGAGCAATGGGACGAAGAGCTGGAGCAGCGACTACAGTCTGGGGATATCGCAATTGCTGGGATCTTACCCGGCAAAGGTTCACTGCAGTCTCCGTTGGCTGCAGGCAAAATCTATCAGTCGCCACAGATATTGGCAGATTATCTCGCAGGGCAACGAGTAGAGCAGGGAACACGAGCTTTGCGTGTATGCCCTAAAGACCTAGCTTATGAGCTTCATCAGAACAGCCTTACCTTGAAATTCTCGTTACCAAAAGGAGCTTATGCAACTAGCCTCTTACGAGAAATATTAGCGACAAATGATTAAGGTTTATTGCTCCCTAAGCTTGCAAGAATAGGGATCCTAGATCATAGTTAAGCTGCTGTTTTTATTGGTAATCGACTGGGGCAATTGGGGAATAAAGAATGAATAGCAATGAGCTGGCCGGGATTGGGATGACCTCCCAACGAACGCGAGAAAGATTAATCAAGCGTTTGCAAGAGCAGGGCATTAGTGATCCCAGGGTCATTGAAGTCATGCGAAACACCCCAAGGCATATTTTCGTCGATGAAGCACTAGCGCATCGTGCTTACGAAGATGTAGCGCTACCCATTGGTTACAATCAAACCATATCCCAGCCATATATTGTTGCACTCATGACCCAGCTTTTGTTCGAAGATGGTCCCAAGGAAAAGGTGCTAGAAATTGGCACTGGTTCTGGCTACCAAACTGCGGTGTTGGCGCAACTGGTTGGTAGCGTATTCTCGATGGAGAGAATTAAGATCCTCCAAGAAAAAGCACGTCAGCGAATTAACCTGCTCAAGCTCCGCAATGTCAGCTTTCGTTATTCTGATGGCAGCATGGGTTGGCCTGATAGCAGCAAAGCCCCTTTTGATGGCATCTTATCAGCAGCAGCTCCTGCAGAATTACCGCAATCATTGTTGGATCAATTAGCCATTGGTGGCACCTTGGTTTGCCCTGTAGGTGAACAACATCAACAACTGGTTGTCATAAGACGAACCGATAATGGTTTTGAGGAACAAAAGGTGGAAGATGTCTGCTTTGTTCCTTTAAGATCGGGCGTTCGCTAGTTTACAAATTTTCAGAATTAAATAGGAGATTCCCATGTCAGTTGGGAAAGACCGTGCACTGCTTTTCCTAAAGGGCATGGCGATGGGAGCTGCGGATGTAGTGCCTGGTGTGTCGGGGGGCACGATTGCATTTATTACCAATATTTATGAAACCTTGATTGATAGCATTCATTCTATTGGCCCAAAAACGCTGGTTATTTTAAAGAACGAGGGTATTGCAAAAGCTTGGGCCTCGTTTAATGGCAATTTTTTATTGGTGTTGTTCTTGGGGGTGGCTACCAGCATTTTTAGTTTGGCGAAGATCATTACCCATCTGCTTAGCTCTCAGCCCATTTTGGTCTGGTCTTTCTTTTTTGGATTGATATTGGTCTCTGCTGTTTATATAGGGCGTCAAATCAAGGACTGGAATGCGACAAAGGTGGCGACCGTTGCTGCAGGAACGCTCATCGCCTGGCAGATATCTGGCATGAGCCCTAACGAAATCGAAGCGACTCCCCTTATTATCTTCTTCAGTGGTGCACTAGCAATCTGCGCCATGATATTGCCAGGGATATCTGGAAGCTTCATTTTGCTGATGCTGGGCATGTATAGCCATATACTCGGCGCTATTAAAGGACTCGATATTGCCGTGCTGTCGCTATTCGGAGCTGGCTGCGTGATAGGAATATTGAGTTTCAGTAGGGTACTGAATTGGCTGCTTAAGCATTATCATGGCCTTACTATGGCAATGCTCACTGGTTTTATGATCGGCTCCCTCAACAAGGTTTGGCCTTGGAAACAAACCTTAACCTACCGAACAAACAGCCGAGGAGAGCAGGTACCTCTGCTGGAGCAAAATGTTTCTCCGTTGGAGTATGCGGACGTGGTAGGTGCTCAGCCTCAGCTAGCTGGTGGAATCGCTTTGATGGTTCTTGCTATTGTAGTAGTAGGGTCCCTCGAGTTGATTGCCCTGAAGAGCAAGACGGATAGTGGTCAAAAAACGATCTAGATGCTGTGAATTTGTTATCGATTTAAATAGATTAATTTCTTATAGGCAGCCCATTTTTATTTCCTTTGGTTCTAAATGGATTAGGTATACATGATAGGGAGCAGGGTCTATTTTCTAAACAGAAAAGGGAGCTGAATTCTTCAATGCGGTTAAGCTGGCGATTACTGCTCTCTGTTTTTCTTTTAACGAGCTTAGCGGCTTGCTCGCCACGTGGTGTCGTGCCATTAGAAGATCGCTATCGCTCTGCAGCCCCCGTCAACAAAGGGATTCACGTCGTTCGCAAGGGCGACACTCTATTTTCAATTGCTTGGCGATACCACCGAGATTACAAAGAACTCGCCCGAAATAACGGCATAAAATACCCCTACAGAATCCATCCTGGGCAACGAATCAGCCTCTACAAAGCCTCCAAAAAAGTTACAAAAACGAACAAAACTAAACCTCGCAATAAAAAAGCGACAAAAACTAGTCGTTATAAGAAATCCGTTAACAATGCAAAACCGGTCCAAGAAAAGGTTGCAAATCAATTACATAAAAAGGTAAACATATCCTTCAGTTGGCCAGCGAAGGGTTCCGTGGTTCAACGCTTTTCATCGCGGGGAAAAGTGAACAAAGGAATCAACATTGCCGGCAAACGCGGTGATCCAGTTTTTGCAGCGGCTCAGGGAGTAGTTGTCTACAGTGGCCCCGGTTTAGTGGGGTACGGTAATTTAATCATTATCAAGCACAACGAGACATTTCTAAGCGCCTACGCACATAACCATCGACTCTTAGTCAAAGAAGGCCAAAGAGTTAAAGCTAAACAAAAGATCGCCGAAATAGGATCTACTGGGACAACGAAAACTCTGCTCCATTTTGAGATTCGTAAACGAGGTAAACCGGTAGACCCTATGTGGTATTTGCCCAAACGATAAATGGATGTTTGTAAGGCAGCATTCAAATAATAAAACGGGGCCATTCCAGCCATCCTGGCAGAATGGATAAAAACACGAAATAGCGCGGGAAATGACTGATGATGCAAGCAGAGCAGGAGTCTTTAGCAGAAGCTAATAAAAACGAAGCTGAACTACAACAATTCGAAGATTCTGCAATTGAGGAAGGTTTTGAAGAAAGGGCAGCAGAGCTGCGTGAACGTCACAAGCAGATCGAAGAAGATTACGAAGAGTTCCTAAACGATAGCGGTACTGATAAGCGCAGAGCTGATTCAGGCTTTCATAAGAATCTCGATGCCACTCAACTTTATCTAAATGAGATTGGCTTTTCCCCACTGTTAACCCCTGAAGAAGAAGTTTATTTTGCACGTCGTGCGCTTCGCGGTGATGAAGAAGCTCGTAAGCGCATGATTGAAAGTAACCTTCGCTTAGTTGTGAAGATTGCCCGTCGTTATGTGAATCGTGGTTTGTCTTTGTTAGATCTTATTGAAGAAGGCAACCTTGGCTTAATTAGAGCTGTCGAGAAATTTGACCCCGAGCGTGGATTCCGATTTTCTACCTACGCGACTTGGTGGATTCGTCAAACCATCGAACGAGCCATCATGAACCAGACGCGTACTATTCGTTTGCCGATTCATGTCGTTAAAGAGCTCAATGTGTATTTGCGTGCAGCTAGAGAGCTCACTCAAAAGTTAGACCACGAGCCAACCCCGGAAGAAATTGCTGACTTACTTGATAAGCCGATTGCAGATGTTAAGCGCATGCTTGGCTTAAATGAGCGAGTATCTTCAGTTGATACACCTATGGGTCATGACTCTGATAAGTCACTACTCGACACTATTGCCGACACCAAGTGCACAGACCCAGCTGAGGTGCTACAAGATTCCGATCTACGAGCCAGTATCGATTATTGGTTGGATCAGCTTCCCCATAAACAAAGAGAAGTAATTGCACGACGCTTTGGTTTGCGCGGTTATGAAATGAGCACGTTGGAAGAAGTGGGCAAAGAAATCGGATTGACTCGAGAAAGGGTTCGTCAGATCCAAGTTGAGGCTCTTAAGCGCCTGCGTGATGTGTTAGAAAAGCAGGGCTTAACTGGAGAATCGATCTTCGGCGAATAAGTTACTTTTTAAGTAATAAAAAGGGGCAGTCAGTTGGCTGCCCCTTTTTTTTGATCTTGTGTTTGTGAGATATCACCCCTCTTGCTTGTGCGATATATCCTACATGGATGTGGGTAAATCTCCTAAAGTTATAGGAGAATCGACTCCTAAGTTAGCTATATTATTGATTTTTATAGGAATTCCATTTGTACCTATTTGGAATAAGCCGAGCAATCTTGATAACCCCATTGAGAGGTGTCGAGTTTTTGTTAAAGTATCTCTCGTCGCAAGGATGCAGTGGCAAGGCAGGAAGCCAAACAGCACGGATGCAAAATGGAATGAAAGGCACCAAGGATTCAAGGAATAAGGTGCATGCCAGGCCGGAAGCCCACGCAAGGACGAACCGCAACTTAGGCTGGAAGCCGAAGAAAGGAAGCTAAGATAAGGAATCTTATTGGCAACGGAAAGCCCGCAAGGAAAGCACACTTCAAGGGATAGGCTCGTCCACAAGGATAGTGAAGGAAACTCTTCAAGGATTGATGAGTGCGGAGTGGGCGGTAGGATCCGCCCTCCAGCTCCGATACCCCATACCTATATCTGCTTATTTCAAATCCTTTCGCTCAGTTCTAGCTTTAGCTCCCTCAAAATCTCTGATATCTCTCGTCTTGATTATTGCTGCGTCAATTATCCTGATCAGCTCTTTTGATCCGTATCTATACCTATTCTAAGTGCTTATTATTTAATTAGTTTTTTTAATAAAAGAGGCTTTGTAAGATCCTAGCTATGTGCTGTGTGCGATATCTCTCACATGGGCGTGAGATATGCTGCTAACTTCCGTGAGGTTTTCTTTCTGTTTCTTGTAGGTCTTGTTTTAACTAATTGATATAAAAGAATATTTTTGTTCTGTCTGACAGTTGTGAATCTAACTAACCTCAGTTTAGGCTGTTGTTAGAACGCCTCAATTTGCTAAATTAATACTCGTAGGGCAACGGAAGCTCACAGGGAATTTTCAAGTTTGGATGCTTGAATCAAGGAAGAAAGCAGGATGCATCAGGGTTATGGAGTACCCGACATGCGAGGTGGGGCGGCAAAGGTCGCCCTTTTCTTTGCCTGTAAGCTTTTCAACAATATCTACCATATGTTGATGGCTGAATTTCATTATCGACAACAAAAACGGCCACTCAATGAGCAGCCGTTAATGATTAGAAACCTGGCTTTACCCAGAATGGGTAATGCATCAATGCTTAGCCAACTACTTTTCTAAATATTGAATTTTTCCTTCAACGCCATCCCATTCTTCGGCATCGGGCATTGAATCCTTCTTCTCAGTAATATTTGGCCATGTTTCTGACAGCTCGGCATTTAGCTCCATAAACTGCTCTTGGTCTGCGGGAACTTCATCTTCAGAGTAAATGGCATCTGCTGGACACTCAGGCTCACATAGAGCGCAATCGATACACTCATCAGGGTGAATGACTAGAAAGTTTGGTCCTTCATAGAAGCAGTCTACGGGGCAAACTTCCACGCAGTCAGTGTATTTACATTTAATACAATTGTCCGTTACCACAAATGTCATTGATTCGAGCCCTCATTGGTACTAACTGGTTAGCTTGGCCGTTAGTATGAGATTTGATCGAAAATTGAATCTCATTCTTCGTCTCTTGAAATGCTAGCCAAAGTCGCGTTTCAGGAGCCGAAAGCGGCCGGTAAAAATATAGTAGTTAAAAAAATTGCGGCAAGTTTATATGCTTTCGCCGACGATGCAAAACTATCTCTCCTGATAGTTTTGCTAAAAGTTTCAACGCGCTAGTGTACGTCAACCTTCAACAAATGAACAGTGGTCACGACTTTTCAGTCATCTCCTTCATTCGGTACAAAAGGTCCAATGCTTGTCTGGGATTGACACAATCAGGGTCCAATTTTGCCATCATTTCCACAACGGGATGTGGGGGCTGCGGTTCACTGAACAAATCCGTTTGAACGGGGGCGTTTGCGGCCATCAAGTTGGCGTTATTGAGATCCTGTTTCTCTAGCAGCTTTAATTTCTTGCGAGCATTAACCACCACCGAGCCGGGTACGCCAGCTAGTTTTGCTACCTGAAGACCATAGCTTTGATTGGCAGGACCTTCTTTAACCTTGTGGAGAAAGAGAATGTTGTCACCCTCTTCGTGCGCGGTGAGGTGAACGTTGGCAACACCCTTAATCTGCTCTGGTAGCTGCGTCAATTCAAAGTAGTGTGTTGCGAACAGCGTCAACGACTTAAGTTGCAGTGCTAAATGGCTTGCACATGCCCAAGCCAGAGAGAGTCCATCGAAGGTACTAGTGCCTCTGCCTATTTCATCCATTAACACCAAGCTTTTTGGCGTGGCGTTGTGGAGAATGTTAGCTGTCTCTGTCATCTCCACCATAAAGGTTGAGCGACCGCCAGCTAGGTCATCAGAAGAGCCAATACGGGTGAAAACTCGATCTAAGTTTCCAACAATGGCGTGTTCGGCTGGAACGAAACTTCCGATATGAGCCAATACTGCGATTAGCGCTGTTTGCCGCATGAAGGTTGATTTACCGCCCATATTTGGACCGGTAATAATTAGCATTTGCCGGTTGCTATCGAGCATTAAGCTATTAGGGACAAAGGCTTCATCTAGCACTTGCTCCACCACAGGATGCCGGCCATTGGTAATATGTAATGTGGCATCGCTGATTAACTCAGGACAGGTGAAAGCAAGGGTGTCAGCGCGCTCGGCCAAATTGGTAATGACGTCAAGTTCCGCAACTTTCGCGAAGCAATGTTGTAGCGGTGCTAGCTGCTCAGACAATGTTTCAATCAAGCCTTCGTACAGCGCTTTTTCTCTTGCTAATGCACGACTTTTTGCGCTTAGGGCTTTGTCTTCAAAGGTCTTGAGCTCCGGCGTAATAAAACGTTCCGCATTCTTTAATGTTTGGCGACGAATATATTCATCAGGAGCTTGATCCGATTGGGCACGACTGATTTCAATGTAGTATCCGTGCACTCTGTTGTAGCCCACTTTAAGTGTCGAGATGCCGGTACGCTCTTTCTCGCGCTCTTCTAGCTGAACCAAGTAATCGCCTGCGTTCTCACTGATACCGCGTAAGTCATCGAGCTCTTCATCATAGCCTTCAGCAATTACGCCACCATCTCGGATTACTACTGGCGGAGATTCGATAATGGCTTTTTCCAGTAAGTTGGCTAATTCTGGAAACTCGCCAATATCTATGGCGAGCTGATCAATTACCGGATTTTTTACCTGCTTAAGCGCGGCTTGTAATTCGGGAAGCGTGATCAACGCATCTCTTAATCGACTCAAATCTCTAGGACGTGCTGATTTCAGTGCGATACGAGCAAGAATTCGTTCGATATCGCCAATTTTCTTGAGTACGCCTTGCACGGGTTCATATTGATAGTTTTCTATCAGGGCGCTTATGGCGGACTGTCGATCAGCCAAAACTTTTTGGGATCGAATTGGGCGGTTTAACCAGCGTCGCAACAATCGGCTGCCCATTGCAGTTTTAGCTTTGTCCATCACCCATGCTAGGGTGTGTTCCACCTCGCCTTGAAGGTTCTCTGTAAGTTCTAGATTTTTGCGAGTGGCAGCATCGAGCACCACGCAATCTTCAATGGCATCTACTTGAATTGCGCGAATATGGGGTAGGGATGCTTTCTGAGTTTCTTTGGCATACTGTAATAAGCATCCTGCCGCAGAGACCGCTAGAGCCATATGGTCGCAACCAAATCCGGAAAGATCTTTAGTTTGAAATTGAAGCGTTAGAGCTCGGCGAGCTGACTCTGAGTCAAAATCCCAAGGCGGTCGCGATCTCAGACCTTTGAAGGCTTGCAAGCCGCTTATCAGAGGGCTGTCTTCGGCGACTAGTAATTCTGCTGGTTTAATTCTGGCCAACTCGGCTTCGAATGCCGCTGTGCCTGTTACTTCCGTGACATGAAATCGCCCGCTGCTTATGTCGAGCCAAGCAATTCCATAGGTTTCATTGGCAGAGACAACAGCACACAACAGGTTTTCCAGGCGCTCATCTAATAGAGCTTCATCGCTGACGGTACCCGGTGTGACAACTCTCACTACTTGGCGCTCAACAGGGCCCTTTGATGCAGCAGGATCACCTACCTGCTCGGCGACTGCTACAGACACGCCTGCTTTAACCAGTCTTGCTAGGTACCCTTCGGCTGCATGAAACGGTATGCCTGCCATGGGAATCGGTTCACCGCCAGATTGGCCGCGGCTGGTTAAGGTAATATCCAGAAGCTGCGATGCCTTTTTCGCGTCTTCATAAAAAAGCTCATAAAAATCGCCCATGCGATAAAACA
>JAKSAW010000148.1 GCA_022361455.1 Pseudomonadales bacterium
AGCGTTGAAAGTCTCGATAGATTTGGCGTTAGCTTGGAAATTTCGTTGCGAAGTAATCAAGCTCACCAATTCTTGGGTAAGATCGACGTTGGATAATTCCAACGCGCCTCCCTGAATCAAACCAAAGCTTGAGGTACCTGCCTCACCCGCTAACGGTTCACCCGAATCGGTGGTGGCACTCCATGAAGTATTACTAATCTGCGAAAGACCCTGCGGATTGGCGAATCTTGCTAACGCTATTTTGCCAACGGCAGTCGTTTGACCGTTCGTATAAGTGGCACGCACAACACCGGTATCACTGACATCCAATCCCGATAATCGACCAATGGAGAAACCATCTTGACTCAAACTGTTCACGGTAAAGGGAGATGCGAACTGGGTAGGCGCATTATTTGTTAAGTCGATAGTCACTGTCTGATCTGGGTCCTGACCATTACCGTATGTACTCACGTTGGCACCATTACCACTTGTGGTGAGCGCAGGATCACCTAACTCCAAGCTAGTAATGGTGGCTGGGGTCGTAGATTGGAATGCACCAACAGAATCAAAGGTTACATCCGCATAGGCAGGCCACCTTGCCGGTACTGTTGTATCAGCCGTACCACCATTGATTGGCACAGGATCACCATCTACATACAGAAACATCGCCCAGTTGTTAGACGTCGAATCATCTTTAACAAAATAAGTCGTAGCAATATGGGTATCACCCAACGAATCAAACACGTTGACCGATGTTGACGCCGTATAAGTATTTGTCGCTGTGGGATCAAAGCTAGCAACAGGCAAAGCTGCAGCATTGGCGGGTAAGTTAATACCCATTTCTACTTCAGAAGTAGCTTGAGGTGTACCAGCAGACTCCGGTAAACGAAGCGGTATCGTACTACTTAAAGAGGTGGCAGCAACACTACCGTCAGCATTCACAGGAAACACTTGCAGCAACTGTCCTGAGGAATTAACTACCTGCCCAGTTTCATTTACTCCAAATGCACCCGCTCGGGTAAACACCCTCTCGCTGCTCGTTTGGTTAGGGGACAAAACAAAGAAACCCTCCCCACTCACCGCGAAATCTAAGGTATTAGACGTAAAATCCAAGTTACCTTGAGTAAACTGTTGGGTAACCGCCTGCAATAGTACACCAGCACCAATGGCTGTTTTACTATTACCAAACGTGGAGTTAGCATAAATATCACCAAACTCGGCACGCGACTCCTTAAAGCCGGTAGTAGACACGTTTGCGATATTGTTACTGGTGACACTTAAATCAGACTGCGCTGCATTCAAGCCACTTAATGCTGTATTGAATGACATAACTTGCTCCTACCTACTTCTATCGAATTTCTTTAATTTCAGTTGAACTTATTTGACCCAAACCATTTAGATTGAGCACCATATCCCCTTGGGTATTAGAAATGCTCACACTATTCACTCTGCCGTGGACATTCACTGCGAGAGCTTCCATCTCATTTCCAACTCGACCATTAACGGAAACCTGGTAAATTCCGGGCGGCAATGGATTGCCGTTATCGTCTGCGCCATCCCAACCGAAAGGAGTATCTTCACTCCCGGTTAAATTACCCAAATTCTCTGTTCTCACTATCTGACCTGAAGAATCAGTAATGGTAACTTGAGCATCGAGTACAGATTCACCCGTTGCTTTAATAACGCCCGTCACCGGATTAGCAGCATCAAAATATGCTTTATTCGAATCTAGCAACACATCGCGACCTACCAATGCAGTCGCTTGTAAGGCTTGAGAAGATCGATATAGGCCACCGATTTCTTCGATGGAATTATTGATGTTACCTATACCTTCTAAGGTGCTAAATTCCGCCAACTGACTAACAAACTCGGTGCCATCTTGGGGATCTAATGGATTTTGATTCTCTAGCTGCGCCAGCATTAGGCGCATAAACATATCTTTTTCAGTTTCTTCATTTTTGTTGGGCTGATTCTTTATAGAAAGATCATTCAGCACACTGTTTTGTTCGTTAATTCCACCAACAGACATTGTCTAATCCCCCTTATTGACCAAGCGCTAGCGCTTGCTCCATCATTTTCTTGGCCGCGGACATTACATCTGCGTTGGTTTGAAAAGACCTGGAAGCACTGATCATGTTTGTCATTTCTTCCACCACGTTCACGTTGGGATATTTCACATATCCGTTTTCATCGGCGTAAGGGTGGCCTGGCTCGTAGCGCAACTGATAGGGAGCATCGCTTTCAACAACCCCCATCACCCGCACACCTTGGCCTGCATTTAAATTTTCACTACCAAAATCAAGAGGGTTGCCGCGCACAGCTGAATGCATTTGAGCCTCGAATACAGGTTGTCGCGCGCGATAGGTATCTTCACCATTAGTGGCCACGCTTTCCGCGTTGGCGATGTTTGAAGCGGTTGTATTTAGGCGCACGCTTTGCGCACTCATCCCGCTTCCGGCAATATCAAAGACATTCATTAGAGCCATGGTTAATCTCCTCTAATCACGTTTTTAAGGCCTTTAACTCTGGAATTCAGAAAGGTAAAAGCCGCCTGATATTGCAAAGTATTTCTAGCAAACTCTGCTCGCTCAGTTTGCACGTCAACTGTATTGCCATCGATGGCCGGTTGATTTGGAACTCGATACATGAGCCCGTTAATTGCATCAGGTTGGAGTAATTGAGTATTATGCTGTGCATCAGAGGTTTTCATTTGTAGGTTACCGCTAGGATTACCCATTCTTGACTTAAGCATTTGGTCAAAATCGATATCACGGGCCTGGTAACCAGGAGTGTCGGCATTGGCGATATTGTTGGCTATCACTGCTGAACGATCAGCTCTGAGCTGCATCGCATGCATATGTGTGCCAAACGCCTTATCAAAACTTATTGCCATTTTTAAAACCTCAGTGCCTCACAGCATTTCGGAAAACTTATCTAAGAGGTACCGTCCCTGGTTACTAGTCCCTCACCTCATCCTCGCTGTAATCAAAGCAATGTGTGTGCCAATATTTAATTGGCAATAAAAACAACAAGTTAGATAAACACATAGAATATTTGCGGCAAGCAAAGCGGCAACGGCAAACCACTGCACGAATAGCGGCAAGCAAAGCGGCAATAAGAGGAAAATAAAAACCTAAGGATTAGGCTTTTTGATAGACAACACCAGGGCTGTAATATCGAACTTCAAAAAGATCATTGAGACCACGGGGAGTTTCTGATCCACCCAAGAAAAGATAACCCTCAGGTTTTAGCATGCCGTGGATTTTTCGTAGAATCTCGTTTTGTAAATCAGCTGAAAAATAAATCAAAACATTACGGCAAAATACAACATCAAACTTGCCTAAACTAACGAAGCTATCTTTTAAATTAAATTGTTTATATTCAACACGTTGCTTGATAGCTTGTTTCACTTGCCACTGCTTTGAATCGAGCACATCAAAGTGCTGACGCAATCTTTCAGACGACATGCCTCGATTCAAAGCCAGTGAATCATAAATTCCGGCTCTAGCTTGTTCTAATATCTCTTTATTGATATCAGTTGCCAAGATTTTTACTTCTCGGGCTGAGGGCTTAGATTTTTTGTATTCATCAATACTAATGGACAGAGAGTAAGGTTCTTGCCCAGAAGAGCTCGCAGCGCACCAAATTCTTAAGTTTGAATCATTCTTTTTATTCAGCTCTTCGAGCAAATCTTTTTTGAAATATTCAAAGGGGTGTCTATCACGAAACCATAAGGTTTCGTTGGTAGTCATGGCGTCAATGACAGCCTGCCTTAATGGATCATTTGCATAGCCAGAAATACGCTTTACTAACTCCCCTAAAGACGAAACGTCGTAATCGCGGAAAATTTTTCGCAACCGACTGTCGATTAAATAGTTCTTATTATCCCCCAGCAAAATACCGCAGTTTCGCTCAAGGAAGGAGCGAAACTGCACATATTCATCATGCGTATGTTTGGAGGCGCTAGTTGAATTAAAAACCATATAAAAATGCTAACGAAACAGCACGTTATCCCTGTGAAGCACTATCAATTCGTTCCTGAACTACCTCGGCTAACTTATCCGGCTTAAACTTCGCTAGAAAATTATTGGCACCAACCTTTTCCACCATGGCCTGATTAAAGATACCACTCAAAGAGGTATGCAATAGTATGTACAAATTAGATAAGCGTGGATCGTCACGAATGCTGGCCGTAAGTGTGTAGCCATCCATTTCAGGCATTTCAATATCAGATATCAACATGCAATATTGACTGTTGATATCATGCCCTTCGTCGGCAATTTGCTTTAAGTGGGCCAGAGCTTGAGCACCATCAGGAAATACTTCAGTTTCCACACCTAGCTTTTCAACGCAGCGCTTAATTTGCTTTCTAGCAACACTGGAATCATCAGCAATCATTACTTTAAGTTGCTGAGCAGAAGCCGCTTGAATAGTTTCTTCGCGAAGTACATCTTGCGAGATATCTTCTACTACAGGCGAAATCTCTGAAAGAATCTTTTCAACATCAATAATTTCTACAATCTTACTATCGACTTCTGTCACTGCAGTAAGGTAATTATTCTTGCCCGCCCCTTTGGGTGGTGGATGCACATTAGCCCAGTTCAGGTTGACGATCTTCTCAACGGATTTTACCAAAAATCCCTGAACAGCCATGTTGTATTCAGAAATGATCACAAAGCAATTATCGATATCATCAAGAGGCCGATTACCAATCGCAGCATTCATATCCATGACTGAGATAGTACCGCCACGAATATGAGCGATGCCGCGGACAACCGGGTTTCGTTGCGGTAATTCAGTGAGCTTAGGGCACTGTAATACCTCTTTAACTTTGAATACGTTAATACCGTATATTTGCGAACCATCGAGCCTAAAAAGTAATAGCTCTAAACGGTTCTGTCCTACTAATTGTGTTCGCTGATCTACAGCGTCTAAAACACCAGCCATAACCTGGCTCCATGCTCTGCCAAAATCAAAAAGCCTTGCTCAACGCTAGGCACAACATTTGCTTGATACAAAGAAACTACCCGACAGCGTCAAAAACTTGAGTGCGATTTTCCACACTCTCTTTTTGAGCATAGGCGAAATTGTCGAAATGAACAGCGAATCAAATGGAAATTCATTGTGAATACACAATTCAACACCAGTGACACATTGGCGCATCCCCATCAAAGTGATTTCATAAAAAAAATCAAAAACTTAGCGAAATTTTCGTTGCTATCACTAGGGTTCATTCCAGTAAATTTGGGCTGGGCTCAAGAAACAGAAAAGCCTGCTCGCCAAAGTGCTCATCTGCAAATCCAGGAACAGGTTTTAGCCTTCGCCAAGCAGCTAAATAATGACACCCAATATTCAAGAATCGATTATGAAGCGACCATGCCAGATCCAAGATTGCGGATCGAAGTGTGTCCAACACCGCTGGAAATTGAAAACCGTACCGCGAATAGAAATATTGGCAGGCTTACTTTAAAAGTTGCCTGTAGAACGGCTACTAAGCCGTGGGCGATTAATACCAGTCTCAATATTGTTGCCTACGACAACGTGGTGGTGAGCTCCCGAGCGATACCCAAAGCGACAAAGATCACTCGAAGCATGCTAAGTCTACAAGAGCGAGACGTGACACGGTTTTCGCAAGGATATTTTAAAGATTTTTCCCATGTCACCGATTCAATAACTAAATACTCAGTGAGCGGCAACAAAACGTTAACCCCAGGCAATCTATTGCCTCCCATGCTGGTGTCGCGCGGGGAAAAAGTGGTCATTAACGCGCAAGCCTCTGGATTGAGCATAAGAGCGACAGGAACAGCCATGGGTGATGGCGCACTTGGCGATCTGGTGCGGGTTAAAAACTCTCAGACCGCGCGCATTGTTGAAGGTAGGGTATCCGCGCCAGGACAGGTGACTATCAACCTGTGACATCAATACAGAAATCTAATGTATTTAGGTAGAATATATTCAATCGCGCTAAAATAGACGGCTCTTTTATAAATTGCAAAAGTTTTGGTTTATTTGCTAAAGTTTTTCTAATGAGGGCCGATAGCTAATGTAGAAAAGCTTGAATGTTTTGTGTGGGCACTTAGGTAGACGAGTGCATTAACGTGAAAGCTTGGTAACTAAAGATGACAGTCTTAGTTTAAAGGGCAAGAAAATGGGCTTAGAAATCAATGGCTTGAATACAAGCCAAACGACAACGAACAAGGCGAAGGGCAATGCCCAGGTCGCCTCAAAAGACGGTGAGAAGAAAACTCAAGCTTCTTCTGGTGGAAACACAACCGTAAATATTAGCGATGAAGCAAAATCACTTAGCCAACTTCAAGGTGAAGTTTCTAAGGGTGATTCTTTTGATGAAGCCAAAGTTGCGGAGCTAAAAGCAGCAATTGCCGACGGCAGCTACAAACCAGATGCGAACAAAATCGCAGGCAAGCTACTGGATATCGACGGCCAATTCTAGAAAACAAACTGTCCTTCTTGCTCAGTAATTATGTTTAAAAGCCGCTTCCACACAAAGCGGCTTTTTTTATGCCTCTCCCTTAAAGACCAGCCCAAATGTTCCTCGAAACAGCTTTGGGCACAATCCTTGCTTTGTTTCTATCAACGTCAATAAGTGTGTTGTTTGATAAGGAGCGACTCATGTCACATCAAGTTACCCCACAAAAAGCCCAGCAGTTTCTTGAGCTATTGAAGACAGATCTAAGAAAAACAGATGAACTGGTCCAATATTTGGAAGCAGAAAAAAGCGCTATTCAGGAACGTGACTTTGATTCTTACACTAGCCTTTTAAGCCAAAAGAAACATTTATTGGTAGAAATAGAATCACTTGATCGAGAGCGCCAAAATCTGATGACTGCAATGGGGTTTCCCGGCACCAAAGAAGGCTTTGAAGATTTCCTACAATATGTGCCTTCCGCCTGGAAAGGACGCTTCGAAGACATATGGAGCGCTTTGACCAAAAAACTAAATCGCTGCAAGGACTTAAACCAAATCAACGGCAAGATTCTACTTCACGCGCAAATTGCCACAGATCGACTTATGCAAATGATCAAAGGTGTTAGCCCCAATGAAACCGTCTATCGCGCGAATGGACAACGCTCTCAGATTGGGAATCAGCGATCTTTGGCGATGGCTTAGGCAGAAAAAAAGAACCTTTGAATTAGATACTTACAGCCATGAATGGATTCTCAGGGCTTTGCTACACTGGTAAATAGATTGGTGAAGATTGATTGAGTAGTTCGTATTCATGCGTATCCCATTTATCAGCAAGTTACTTGAGCGCGATAAAGAGCGCCAAAAGACTGGAACACCTAAAAGTGTCCATCACAATCCCAAAGATATTGCCACCTCGTTAAAAAAATATGCGGAGGCCAATACCTTAGTGGAAGGTGAAATGATCTCCGATGGGAATGGCAAAGAGGTCGTTAGGTTTACCAGCGGCATTATCAATGTTGATGCTGACAACCGCACCATCATTTTCGATGCAACGCACCCCGATGAGGTTAACACCCAATTTCTGCCAAAGAGCAATGTGAAATTCACATTGTCGCACCTAGGGGTACGCACGCAATTCAACTGCGAATATCAATACAGTATTGATTCTCCCAGATATGAGCACCTCTTCAGCTTTCCTAAAGGCATCGAACATATCCAATTACGGGATGCTTTTCGAATTCGTATTAGTACCATCAATCCTGTGCGCATGACCTTAGAGAATAACGACAAAGGCACCCACTCAGGTTATGTCTGCGATCTCTCCGCTACTGGTGCGAGGATCCAGCTTCAAAAGCTTATTCAACCCCAACCCCACCGCGGCGACATTTATGAACACTGCTATATCACCTTAAGTGATGGGCAAAGAATTCATGCCAGTTGCCAACTAATGCATTGGCAATATGATCCGAAAAAAGATATCACACTCTTAGGTGTGCAGTTTCTGCAAATGGATGCGGCCATCGAAAGAAAACTCAATCGCTTCCTTACCGACCTGCAACGCAAAGAACGAAGTAAAGACTAGATTGTCCTTTACCGTTAAAAATTCGGTATCATAGCTCCAACCTAGTCGATAAGAAAAATAATACAGAGATGGATAGTCAACAGTTATTGCTCTATGGGTTCGCCTATTTCAGTCTGCTGATAGCGCTTGCGTGGCTAGCTGAAAAAACTGGGCGCTGGCCACGTATGGGGCAAGCCATTCTTTATGGACTTTCACTGGGTGTTTATTGCAGTTCTTGGACGTTTTTGGGCGCTGTTGGCAATGCCTCTGAAGGCGGCTGGAGTTACCTTCCGATTTATTTAGGGCCAATACTCTTATTTGTGCTGGGTTGGCCATTTGTACGGCGCCTTATGGTGATCGGGGCGCGCAACAAAGTCACTTCAATCGCAGATTTTATTGGTTCTCGATATGGTAAAGATCAAAGTCTCGCTGCCCTGGTGACCTTAATTGCGGTAGTGGGTACTCTGCCCTATATCGCCTTACAACTCAGAGCCATTGCCTTAGCGTGGAGCTCAGCAAATGTTCAGGATTGGTTTCAACCATTCGCTGTTGATAATAGCGCCAGCTTTTTCGCTGCGCTATTTTTGGGTTGGTTTGCCATTGTATTTGGTACTAGAGTGATCGATGGCCAACACCGCAATCGTGGTTTAATGACAGCTGTTGCCGCTGAGTCCTTGGTAAAGTTAATAGCTTTTATCGGATTGGGCTTATTCGCGGCCTACTTATTTTTTGAAGACACCAAAGCACCGGAAATCGCAATTAACCACAGCGGTATTTTTAATGGCGATGCATTTGGCAGCGTCAATTTTTACACACAGTTACTATTAGCCGCAGCAGCCATTATTTGCCTGCCACGGCAGTTTCACGTCATGATTGTGGCATATCATGACCGCCTGTCGACACGCATGGCACGATGGTTATTTCCCCTCTATTTGTTGCTGTTCGCCATTTTAGTGATACCCATTATGGAAGCAGGCAATCTGTTGCTAGCCGAAACTTCAATTCCTGCTGATAGCTATGTATTGTCCTTACCAGCGGTGGAGGGACATAGCTGGTTAACGCTATTGGCTTTTATTGGTACCTTTTCAGCAGCCACTAGTATGGTGCTAGTGGCAACCATTGCGCTATCCATCATGATTTCAAACGAGCTGATTGTTCCCATTTATCTTCGTTTAAGAGAGAAAGAACAGTTTAAACATCAAGACCTCGCTGGCGCGTTAAGTATGGTGCGACGCTTTTCCATTGTGGCAATTCTTCTATTGAGTTGGAGCTTAGAACAAGCCTTTAGCAAAAGTGGTGGGTTGTCTTCCATGGGCTTACTAGCGTTTGCTTCTAGCGCTCAATTATTGCCAGCAATTATCGCTGCACTTTACTGGTCCAAAGGACATCGACAAGGCGTATTTGTCGGCATTAGTGTTGGCGCATTGATCTGGGCCTATTGTTTATTATTGCCCGCGACAATATCTCCTAGCGATCCTTTATTATTGAGTGGCCCTTTTGGTGTACATTGGCTAAATCCACAAAATCTGTTTGGTAGTGGCGATTACTTGGATCCTTTGAGTCATGGCGTACTCTGGAGCCTGGGTTTAAATCTATTTACTTTTATTGGGATTTCCTTAAAAGCGAAAAGTACTCCTCTTGATGATCGCCAAGCACATGCCTTTCTAGAATTGCGACGCCGCTATAACTACAGCAAACAAGATTATGAACCTACGGTTATTGAAGTACATCGTTTACAAACTTTGATAAATCCATTGATTGGTACTGAGCAAACAACACTTTTCTGGACCGACTTGGAGAAAAAACTACAACATAGATTACTACCCTATGGGCCCGCTCCTCGATTCGTAGTGAATGAGGTGGAGGCAAAATTATCTTCCATCATTGGTGCTGTGTCCGCACATAGAGCCATAGAATTACTAAGAAAACAAAAGCCCCTTGATATGGAAGACATGGCATCACTCATGGGTGGTACCTCGCGGCAATTACAATTTTCGCAATCACTATTGCAAACCACATTAGAAAACATCCCTCAAGGGATTAGTGTTGTCGACGAAGATCTTAATTTAGTCGCTTGGAATTCCCAATATGAGCGGATGTTTAATTATCCCAGTGAAATGCTATTTATTGGCTGCCCTATCGAAAGAATTTATCGTTACAACGCTTTAAAGGGTATGCTGATGAATGCCCAAGATGACATGGAAATTGCAGTGAGCAAGCGCCTAAAAATGCTACGCAGTGGCCAGCCATATCGTATTGAACGCAAGCTTCCAAATGACATTGTGGTAGAAATTCAAGGTACGCCTATTCCGTCTGGTGGTTACGTAACGGCATTTACCGATGTTACTGCCTATCATCAAATGGTTGCTGAACTAGAAGATGCTAAGCAAGGATTGGAAGCGCGAGTTGAACAACGTACCTTGCAACTGTCAGATGCGAATGCATCCCTTAAATCAGAAAATGAAGCCCGCGCGCGCATTGAAAAAGAGCTTAAAGAAGTCCATGCTAGCAAGAGCCGCTTCCTAGCGGCAGCGAGCCACGATCTACTACAACCCATTAATGCAGCACGATTGCTGGTATCGGCTATTAATCGTCAAAGCCAACCTGATAACGGTGAGATAAAGCATGTGGATAGCGCTTTAGCCAGCGCAGAAGCGGTTGTTAGCAGCCTACGCGAAGTGGCACGATTAGATTCAGGAAAATTGAAGCCCAACCCCGAGCCGGTCGCTGTAGATGCCATCTTAAATAGTTTAATTCAAGAGTTTTCACCCTTTGCGCAACAACATGACTTAGAGCTTCGCTATCATACCAGTAAGGCTTGGGTATATACAGACCATCAATTATTTAAACGCATCATACAAAACTTTTTAAGCAATGCGATCCGCTACACACGCCATGGAAAAGTGCTCGTTGGTTGTCGCCGCAAGGGCGATGCACTAGCAATAGAAGTATGGGACACTGGACCGGGCATTGCGGAAAATGATCAACAACGCATTTTTGGTGAGTTCGAACGCATTCATGTTCATTCGAATGAAGACGTAAAAGGTCTAGGATTAGGGCTTTCAATCTCTTTGGGTTTAGCGCAGCTACTTGGCCATTCACTTGAACTAAAATCGTGGTTAGGTAAAGGTTCAGTATTTCGTATCCTAGTGCCGATGGCACAACAAATAGAAACGACAAAACCCAAACAGACACAAGAGGATCCCGCTCTAAGGAATCTAAAAATACTTTGTTTAGACAACGAACCGCATTTGTTGGCTGGCTTGCAAGCAGTGTTGAGTCAATGGGGCTGTAAAGTGACTACGGCAACGTCTTTGAGTGATATTATGAAGTCCCGCTTAGCAGATGAACCACCAGAGATAATGATTGCAGATTACAACTTGGACAATAATGAAACTGGACTTGATGCATTGAACACGCTTCAAGTTCACTGGAACAAGAAGTTTCCTGCTCTAGTTATTAGCGCCGATAATAGTGAGCAGCTACAAAACATCATCAAAGAACAAGGTTATCAGTTTTTAGCGAAGCCGGTACAACCGTCGAGCTTGCGCCTTACACTGAGAAAACTATTACGCCAATATAAAAACTAATTGCTAAGTATCTTGGTCTCCAGGACCGGCCAAATCTAACTTCCCTAGCGCCAGCGCAGCCTGCGTTCGAGAATGTACTCCGAGCTTTTTAAAAATTTCAGTGATATGCGCTTTAATGGTGGCTTCCGTCACCTGTAACTCATAAGCAATTTGTTTATTGAGTAGACCTTGCGACAACATTGTCGCAACACGAAACTGCTGGGGCGTTAAACTAGCCAACGCTTCTGCAATATTAGATTCCTCATCACTGATTTCTGGGATAGAAAGATCAACATGCTCGGGAAAACTCATCTGTCCACCAGCAACAGCTTTAATCGCCCTGCGGATAGATTCTGCGTCAGCACTTTTTGATAAGAAACCAGTAGCGCCATGATCTGCAGCACGGCGAACAATATCATCGCTATCATTTGCAGAAATCATTAGAACTGGAATTTGTGGAAAATGAGCCGTTAAAAAGATCAAGGAACTGAAGCCATGAGCACCAGGCATATATAAATCAACCACCGCTAAAGATGCTTGTGGATGGTTTTCCACCTGGTGTTGTAGTTGATTGAAATCAGCTGCCTCCACCAAAGTGGCTTTAGGCAATTCCCTGCCAAGGGTATCGCTAAGGGCGGCACGAAACAAAGGGTGATCATCGGCAATGATGACAATATCGGCATCCGACATGTATTTGATTTGCTCTTATTCTTGTGAATTATTGTTGTTGTGTAATCCCCTTAATTTAATACAAAAGTAGTGAATAAAAAAGCGGGCCACCCAGTTAACTGGGGGCCCTAACGTGCAAAGGGCCTAGGAGAGCCCTATCGTGGGTCGAGGGATTAAGAAAAAAGCATCCTAAGCGGGTCGGCAAACCTCTAAGCAGCTTCTGTAACACCGAGTTGACGATGGCCATCGATCAATTGGGGAACCACACCTGGATCCGACAGGGTGGATACATCCCCCAGCTGATCACTATCACCCGTCGCTATCTTTCTGAGAATACGACGCATGATTTTTCCAGAACGCGTTTTGGGCAGTCCTGGCGCCCATTGGATAATATCCGGTGTCGCAATGGGACCTATTTCCTTCCTTAACCATTGAGTTAAAGTTTTCTTCATGTTGTCATCGGCCACTTCATCACGATTCAACGTGATATAAATGTAAATACCCTGCCCTTTGATATCATGGGGGTAACCCACTACAGCAGCTTCAGCGACGGCGCTATGTGCAACCAAAGCACTTTCAATTTCAGCAGTTCCCATACGATGACCAGAAACATTTAATACGTCATCAACTCGTCCAGTAATCCAGTAATAGCCATCACTATCCCGGCGAGCACCATCAGAGGTGAAGTAAACACCATCATAGGCAGAGAAATAGGTTTCAATAAATCGCTGATGATCACCAAAAACCGTTCGCATTTGCCCTGGCCAACTATCCGTAATGACTAAGTTACCTTGAGCTTCACCTTCTAGGATATTGCCATCAGCATCCATAAGCGCAGGCTGTATTCCAAAGAAAGGTCGCGTTGCCGAACCTGGTTTTAATGAGGTAGCACCCGGTAGTGGCGTTATCATTACGCCACCGGTTTCAGTTTGCCACCAAGTATCAATAATAGGGCTATTACCTTTACCAAAAGCTTCGTGGAACCAGCACCATGCTTCAGGATTAATGGGTTCACCGGCCGTTGCCATTAATTTCAAGCTTGCTAAGTTGGTATTAGCGACAACAGCGTCACCATCAGCCATAAGGGCGCGTATTGCTGTGGGCGCTGTGTAAAATATATTAACGTTGTATTTTTCTATGATACGCGCACAGCGCCCAGAATCCGGGTAATTAGGAACGCCTTCATACATCACCATAGTGGCCCCATTGGAAAGTGGCCCATACACCACATAACTATGGCCAGTAATCCAACCGACATCTGCACCACACCAATAAATATCCCCTGGGCGATAATCAAAGACCACTTGATGGGTCAACGACGCATAAACCATGTAACCGCCGGTAGTATGCAATACACCCTTAGGTTTACCGGTAGAGCCAGAGGTATAAAGAATAAATAAAGGCGACTCAGCGCCCATTTCTTTGGCTTCACACTCGCTCGACTGTGCTGCCACAAGCTCATGGTACCAATGGTCTCTGCCATTGATAAAAGAATTAGATCCGCCCGTATGCTGCAGCACAATTACATTGTTCACATAGGTGGTATGACAATGTTGGATAGCAGCATCGACATTTGCTTTTAGAGGCACAGTTTTACCGCCGCGTAAGCCTTCATCAGCAGTAATAACAATGTTTGATCCACCATCTTCAATGCGACCAGCTAAGGCTTCCGGGGAAAAACCTGCAAATACCACACTATGAATCGCGCCAATGCGTGCACATGCCAACATAGAAAAAACCACTTCAGGCACCATCGGCATGTAGATAGTAACCACATCCCCGGCGTTAACACCAAGACTAAGCAAACCATTTGCAAGTTTGTTAACTTCGCGACTTAGATCATTATAGGTGATCACTCTATTGGGCTGCCCTTCAGAATCAGGCTCCCATATTATCGCAGGTGTATCACCACGTGCTTCCAAGTATCTATCTATACAATTAGCGGACGCATTTAATGACCCATCTTCGAACCAACGAATATGTAGATCATCTTTGTTGAAAGAGACATCTTTAACTTTGTTGAATGGTTTAATCCAATCGATTCTTTGCGCTTGCTCCGCCCAAAAATCTTCTGGCTGCTCAACAGAGCGTTGATACATAGCTTTGTATTGATCGTTATTAACATACGCTAATTGTTGAAACCGATCAGGAATGGGATAGGAATTTTCTTCCGACATAACGAACGCCCTCTGCTTGGCTGGTGTTTTGTTTTTTGACAAGTGTGCAGGAACATTTCAAATTTGAGTATTAGACCTTGGTCTAAGACTCTCTTCATTACCACCACAACCCAAAGACCCTATTCGACTAAAGTCTAATGCTAAATACCCTTGACCTAGACCAAGGTCTAAGACGCATTTAGAAACTTCCCCGTTAAGCTGGTTATTACCCACTGGGAATGAATTTGATTTCCACAACAATAACGCTTAATAAATGGGAAAGTACTATGAGAAGACATGTAAAAATTGCGACGACAGTAGCAGCTTCAATGGGTTTACTAGGCGCCCTACCAGCTATAGCAGGCTATGAGGTTGAACTAGGTGATGGCCATAAAATTGCTTTTGGTGGTTATCTTAAAGCAGACCTACGCTACGTTGATGGTGATGTTGCCTATCAGGACTATTGGTTAGGAAACGCCCCCTCGGGAACACCAACCGATACTCAAAAACTAGGTTTTAGTATTCGTGAATCTCGTTTCAATACGAAGTACACGCATAACGATGTGAGTGCTTTCTTGGAATTTGACCTTTACGGTGGTGGTGGCAACGAAGTTGTTAGCAACTCCACTAATCCTCGTATTCGTCACGCCTTTATTAAGTACAAGAATTTTTTAGTGGGTCAGACTTGGTCCACCTTTATGAACACATCAGCGCTTCCAGAAACCTTGGATTTCGCGGGCCCGACAGTTGCAGAGGTATTTATTCGCCAATCACAAATTCGCTACAGCATTAATGGTTTTGATTTTGCTATCGAAAACCCAGAAACCAATGGTGATGGTGATGTCGGTGCTTCCAGTAGCGGTGTGGGCTTATCCGGTGAAAATGGTGACTTAGAAGAAAGTACACCTGATCTAATTGCCAAATATACTTTTAAAGGTGATTGGGGACATATCTCCACCGCCGCTATGGTTCGCAAAGTCGATCAAGGCGATGAAGGTATTGAGGATACTGCTACCGCACTCAGTATCGCAGGTAAGATTATGTTGGGTAAAGATGACTTCCGTTTTCAAGTAAACGTTGGCGAGCCAGGTCGCTATGTCGGACCAGCGCTAACCGCAGATATCGTGACTGATCCTGCAGATAATGAAGTGAAAGTGGAAGAGACTACGGCTTTCGCAGCGGCTTATCGACACATTTGGCAAAAAGATCTTCGTTCCACCCTATTTTATGGAACAGCAGAAACCGATATCCTTGAGCGCGAACGTACGCATTGGGGAATAAACCTCATCAAAGATCTTGATGACCATTTGTCTGCTGGTGTAGAGCTGGGCAATTTTGAAGTGGCAGATTCAGGGACGGACACAGCAGATTCTAATTATCTTCAGATGTCACTCAAGTTTACTTTTTAATCATATTAACACCCGCCAAGGGAATGGCCGGGCCTTCGACTAAGGTCGAATGGTCTTTTTAAGAAAAACTACAGAAACTCTAGTGTAAAGAGTTGGGAGAAATATTATGGCGTTTAAAAACGAAGAAGATAGAAAAGCCTATTGGAAAGAAAATCTTTCCCTAGTGGCAATTCTCTTGGTCATTTGGTTTGTGGTGTCCTTTGGTGCCGGCGTTCTATTTGCAGATGCTTTGAATAGCATTCGTCTTGGTGGCTACAAGCTTGGATTTTGGTTCGCACAACAAGGTTCCATCTATACCTTTGTGGTGTTGGTTTTTGTGTACTCAAAGAAAATGGGCGATCTCGATCGCAAATACGGCGTCGAAGAAGACGAATAACAAACGCTTTAGGAGATCACCATGGAACTACAAACACTTACTTATCTAGTCGTTGGCGCTACCTTTGCGTTATATATTGGTATCGCTATTTGGGCTCGCGCGGGCTCAACAAAAGAATTCTACGTTGCCGGCGGTGGTGTACACCCAGTGGCTAACGGTATGGCAACTGCAGCCGATTGGATGTCAGCAGCCAGCTTTATTTCAATGGCAGGTTTAATCGCCTACTTCGGATACGGCGGTTCGGTTTTCTTAATGGGTTGGACTGGCGGCTTTGTATTGCTCGCCATGCTACTCGCTCCTTACTTAAGAAAATACGGTAAATTCACGGTGCCAGAGTTTATTGGCGATCGTTATTATTCACGTGCCGCGCGTATAGTAGCTGTAGTGTGCTTGATTGTTTGTTCAGTGACTTATGTTATCGGGCAAATGAAAGGTATCGGCGTAGCCTTCTCCCGTTTCTTAGAAGTTGATTATGATACCGGCCTCTTGATCGGCATGATGATCGTATTCTTCTATGCTGTGATGGGTGGAATGAAAGGCATCACCTATACCCAAATCGCACAATACTGCGTACTGATCTTGGCTTACACCATCCCGGCAATTTTTATCTCTCTGCACTTAACAGGTAATCCAATCCCACAACTAGGTTTTGGTAGCACCCTCGCTGGTAGCGAAACTTATTTATTGGATAAATTAGATCAGGTAGTGACTGAATTAGGCTTTGCCGAATACACCACGCAAACCAGGCTTAGCACACTGAACATGTTCGTTTACACCATGAGCCTAATGATCGGTACAGCTGGCCTACCCCATGTAATCATTCGCTTTTTTACTGTACCTAAAGTAAGAGATGCACGCACCAGTGCAGGTTGGGCGTTAATTTTTATCGCTATCTTGTACACCACTGCTCCTGCCGTCGCTGGCATGGCTCGTCTGAACTTAATGAACACCATTGAACCAACTAAAGGTGAAAACCTGGTTTACGACGAACGACCACAGTGGTTCAAAAACTGGGAAAAAACCGGTCTGTTAAAGTTTGAAGACAAGAACGGTGACGGCCGCATCCAATACACCGCAGACAAAACAACCAATGAAATGGTTAAAGTGGATCGCGATATTATGGTGTTGGCCAACCCAGAGATTGCAAAACTGCCTAATTGGGTAATTGCTCTTGTAGCTGCCGGTGGTTTGGCTGCAGCGCTTTCTACCGCCGCAGGTTTATTATTAGCAATCGCATCTGCCATATCTCACGACTTATTAAAAGGCGTGTTAATGCCGAATATCACTGAGGTACAAGAACTAAGGGCTAGTCGCATCGCCATGGCAGGCGCCATTGGAGTTGCCGGTTACCTTGGCTTTAATCCCCCGGATTTTGCCGCGGGAACGGTGGCATTGGCCTTTGGTTTGGCAGCCTCATCCATCTTCCCAGCCCTAATGCTCGGTATCTTCAGTAAACGTTGCAATAAAGAAGGTGCAATTGCGGGTATGATTGCCGGCTTAAGCGTTACTTTACTCTATGTGTTCCAGCACAAAGGTATTATGTTTATCGCCAGCACCTCGTTCCTTGGAGATATGTCTCCAAACTGGTTCTTTGGCATCGAACCCAATGCATTTGGTGCTATTGGTGCACTCGTGAACTTCGCGGTTGCGCTAACAGTCTCAAGACTCACTCAAGAGCCGCCGGAGCATGTGCAAGAGATGGTTGAACACATTCGTATTCCAGTTGGTGCAGGTCAAGCTACTGGCCATTAACAACTAGCCATCAGAAGTTTAAGCGGGCTCTCTGTTAGGGAGCCCGTTTTAAGCGCTAAGCGAAGTACACAATTAAAGAATCATAAAAGGTGACTCAACATGTTTAAAAACAAACATATACTTGCAGCCCTTATTATCGCGCCAATTTTATCAATTATTTCCTATTTCGCGGTGGATCATGTGGTGTCAGAGCGCCCACACAAAGCCATGCAAGGTGCTGCCTACGAGCTTGTGCCAAAACCAAACTGTCGTTATCAAAGTGGCGTTTGCGAAATGAAAAACGGTAATTTTGAAATTAAGCTTCATGTCGATCGTTTGGAGAATGGCGAACTAGCCATGCGCCTATCTTCAGAGCATCCATTAAAAGGCGTTGGCATATCTATTTCCAATAATGAAAAAATCGCAACACACCCTTCTTCTATGAAACCTATAGACAATAGCTATCAACAATGGGCAGTGACCATCAGCGCTCCTACAACCGAGAACCAAGCCACTAACAAACTACGATTGGCTTTAACAGCGAATGAGTCTTTCTATTATGCAGAATCCGGGCTAGCCTTTGTTGACTATGAAACGACTTATGATAGAGATTTTCGCTAATCACTTATGAGCAACATTAGTCCAGAACTATCCGTGGTGGCAGATTTTCTCTGCCACATTATGCCTTTTAGTAGTCTCCCCGAGGAAGACTTTAGCTCGCTTATTCGCCATATTGATATTCAATATCATGTGAAAGCTAATCTGGTTAAACAGGATAGCGAACAAGACGGCCTTCGAATTATTCGTTCTGGCGCTGCAGAAATACGTACTGGCAACGATCAATTATTAGATCGACTAGGAGAAGGAGAAAGCTTTAATCTAGCGGGGCTCGCCGAGCAAGAGCCAAATGTCTACGCATCCTTCATCGAAGATTCGCTAATTTATTTCCTTGATAAAAAGCACTATCAAGCAATGCGCGAAAAGCATCGTCCCTTCGATCGCTTTTTTCATGGTCAACGAAGCCGGCGTTTAAGTCGTGCGCTTATGTCTATGACGGATCCAACACTCATGACCAGGCCTATCAAAGAATTGATGACCCGGGATGTGTTTAAGGTAACTCCAGAAACGAGCGTACAGCAGTTAGCTCTAGCCATGTCAGAAAAGCGAATTTCATCCGCATTAGTCATGGAAGATAAAGTATTAATGGGAATAGTGACTGATCGGGATCTACGTAACCGAGTTCTAGCAAAAGGATTATCCTCAGACATTTCCGTTGCAGAAATAATGACTACCAACCCGGTCGCACTGCATGAAAGCACCACGGTTTTTGATGCCACCTTATTAATGACACAGCGAGGCTATCACCATTTACCCATTATTTCTGATGTCTCACCAAACTCATCACAAACAGAATCATTAGTAACCGGTATTATTACCTCTTCGGACCTGATGCTTGCTAAGCAAGATGATCCTGTTTACTTGGTACAACATATTTCGCGGCAAAGCAGCACCGCTAATTTAAAAGAAATCACACAGTCCATTCCCAATTTATTTCTACAATGGGTCAACGCCAGCATTCCAGCTTCTCAAATAAGCCATGTGTTAACAGCCATCAGTGATGCTATAACCACGCGCTTAATCGAACTAGCAATTCAAACCTATGGCCCAGCACCGGTGCCCTTTAGCTGGCTAGCATTTGGCTCTCAAGCAAGAGGCGAGCAATTACTTAATGCCGATCAAGACAATGGTCTTTTAATCAGTAACGATGCAACACCGGAAGATATAACTTGGTTCAAGCAACTGGCACAATTTGTCTGTGATGGGCTGAATGCCTGTGGTTACGATTATTGCCCAGGGAAAGTCATGGCAATCACCGACGAATGGTGCCAACCGCTGAGGGGCTGGGTTAAAACTGTTGATAGTTGGACCAAAACACCGACACCCGATGCTGTTATGCGAGTTAGTATATTTTTCGATTTACGGAGTGTTTATGGAGACAGCACCTTAGCGGATCAGTTGCAACAACATATGCTGGAAAGAACTCAGCAAAGCACTATTTTTCAAGCGGCCTTAGCAGCTAATGTACTAGAAACCACACCGCCATTGGGCATTTTCAGGCGTTTCGTGGTGGAGAGAAATGGTGAACACCGTGATGAGTTAGATCTTAAAAAACGCGGCATTCTGCCCATTATCGATATGCTAAGGCTGCATGCTCTTGCTAATGGTATTACTGCTGTTAACTCTCAGGAACGTTCCTATCAGTTAACTAAAAACAAGGCTCTCACAAAAATAGACGGCCGAAATTTAAAGGATGCGCTTGCTTTTATCATGCAGGTTCGTGTGTCTCATCAAGCAAAACAGATGAAAGCTGGCAAGCAACCGGATAATTACTGTAACCCTTATGATCTGCCAAAGCTATCCAAGGAACAATTAAGAGACGCCTTTACCGTCATTCACGATGCACAAAGCGCGATTAAACTCAGATATCGCCAAGGGCTAGAAGCCTAATGCAGCTAAAGGATGCCAAACGCCAATGGCAATTAAGGCATTGCCAAGATCAGGCAATCAAGCATGCTTTGTCCGCCCCGTATCCCGACTATAAACGGAATTGGAAACAAACTCCGTGGTTAGCAGTAGATTTGGAAACAACCAGCCTGGAAGCCAAAAGTGGCGAAATTGTTAGTATTGGTTGGGTTGCTATTGAAAACGGGGCTATCCCCTTAAGCTCAATGCAGCGTTGGTTAGTGAAGCCTGAAGGAAGCGTTGGGCAGAGCGCCACCATACATTATCTTCGCGACGAAGACCTAGCTAAAGGGCAAGGATTAAGACATGCACTAACTGCATTGGCAACGGCAATGTCAGGTCGTGTCTGTATTTTCCATAACAAGCAACTAGACATCAGTTTCTTGGAAAAAGCCTTCCAAGAACAGTTTAGTATTGGCTGGTTTTGGCCAACTATCGATACCCTAAAATTGGAATGGAAACGCTTGCAACGCAGCGGCACCACACATTTTAAACGCAATGAATTACGCCTCAGCAACTGCCGCAAACGCTACCAGTTACCAGATTATCCATTGCATGACGCAAGCCACGATGCCTTAGCCTGTGCTGAACTATTTATAGCTTGGGCCAGTCATAGTGGCGGCCTTGGCCCGTCACTAAAAGATTGCTTGAGATGGAGCTAGCAAATCGCTCCAGCTTAATTGGAATTTATAAACCCAACTCGCTCAAACTCTTATGATCTTCTGGCCTAGGGCCAAATTCCCAGAAAAATAGACGTTCTGATTCTTGAATGGGCACATCGTTAATACTGGCAATTCGCTGTTTCATTAATCCATTTTCATCAAACTGCCAATTTTCATTTCCATAGGCTCGATACCATTGCCCATTCCCATCATGATATTCGTAGCAAAACCTTACTGCCAAACGATCAGCATTATAGGCCCATAGCTCTTTCGCTAAGCGATAATCGTGTTCTTTAGCCCACTTACGTGTGAGAAAAGCAACGATTTCATCACGCCCCTTTAAAAACTCAGAACGGTTACGCCACTCACTATCATCCGTGTAGGCTTTAGACACTAGTTCAGGGTTTTGTAAATTCCACACATCTTCCGCTTTTCGCACTTTGATTTGTGCACTCTCAAAACTGAACGGTGGGCATGGGGGGCGTGCAATTTCCATCGTTACTTCTCACTCAATATTTTACCAAGACTTATAAGGTAGGAATTTACCATTCATGGTGACTACAACTCGATCACCTTTGGGATTTTCTTCTTTTTCAACATCCATTGAAAAATCAATGGCGCTCATAATGCCGTCGCCAAATTTCTCTTGAATAACTTCTTTTAATGTATCTCCGTATACACCAACAATCTCATACAAGCGATAAATTAAAGGATCTGTTGGCACTGTTTGATCCCAAACCTTGGTCGGGAATACTTCCAATGCAGTGGCAACTTCGGAATCTAATCCCAAATATTCGGCAATGGCGCTAGCCTGTTCAGGTGTCGCACTATTCATACCCAAACATGCTGATGTCAACCATACTGGAGACACGCCCAAGTCACTTCCCATGGTTTCCCAAGTTAGAGACTTTTCAATTTTTGCAGCAATTATTGTTTCCGTCATTGTGAGTTTATCCATGATAATCTCCTGATTTGGCTATTAAGAAATTAAACGTTAACGCTCTTTAGCGACAACGAAGGTTCATTGGTATTAGTTGTGTTGGTATTGATTTCAATTGAATTAACTTCAGGCTGAGCATCCACTTCCAGTGTCGGGTCAACAACAAGCGGCTGCCCAGAAAGACCACTGAATTCCTCTTTGCGATTTGAACGTTCCACTAAAAAATTAACCAAGTGATTACGAATTTTGTAATACCCTGGATGTTCAATAATTTCCGCACGTGTTCTCGGCCGAGGCAAATTAATCGTTACGGACTCCGCCACTTTAGCCTCTGGGCCATTGGTCATTAGTAACACCCGGTCCGCTAGCAATATTGCCTCGTCAACATCATGAGTAATCATAAAAACGGTTTGCTGGGATTCGCCCCAAATTTTAATCAGCTCATCTTGAATGATACCGCGTGTTAATGCATCTAAAGCACCGAAAGGCTCATCTAATAAAAGTAACTTCGGCTGAGTCGCAAACGCACGGGCAATACTTACACGCTGGCGCATACCACCGGATAATTGGGAAGGTTTTCGCTTACAGGTATCTTTGAGGCCCACCATCTCCAAGTACTTAAGACTATGAGCTTCCACTTCCGCTTTACTCCATTTTGGGTAGCGGGCCTTTACGCCAAAAGTGACATTTTGTAGCGCCGTTAACCAAGGCATTAAGCTGTAATTTTGAAAAACAACGCCGCGATCTAAGCTCGGCCCTGATACTTCTTTACCATCCATGATAACGCCGCCTTCACTAGGTTGATCCAACCCAGCCAAGACATTCAATATGGTTGACTTGCCGCAACCAGAATGGCCGATAATACAAACGAATTCACCTTTATCGATGCTGATATTTACATCGTTAAAAACGATTAGATCATCTTCTTTACCAGGGCTAGGAAAGCTTTTTCCAAGCCCCTCTACGGAAACAAATCCATGACTCATAAGGCTACTCCTCGTACTGCACTAATCGAGAGACACCAGATAGGGCCATATCCAATAGCATGCCCACGATACCAATCATTAAGATGGAAAATATGACGCTGTTTAGATCCAAGTTATTCCATTCATTCCAAACGTAATAACCGATTCCAGTTCCACCCACTAACATTTCCGCAGCAACGATAACCAACCATGCAATACCAATAGAAATTCTCATGCCTGTGAGAATCGTTGGTGCCGCTGCTGGTAATATCACAGTAAATGCCGTTCGAATGGGGCTTAGTTCATGAGTTTGCGCAACCCTAATCCAGTCGCCTCTTACATTGGCAACACCAAAGGCAGTGTTAATTAGCATTGGCCAAATAGAGCAAATAAAAATCACAAAAATGGCTGACTGCTCAGAGTCTTTAATTACGAACAGCGCTAATGGCATCCAAGCAAGTGGTGATATAGGCCGCAAAACCTGAATAAATGGGTTTAATGCCTTGTACATCAATGGTGACATGCCAATAACAAAGCCCAGCGGTATGGCCACCAAAGCCGCAGCGAAATAACCAGTTAAAACACGATAAAGGGAGTAGGCCAACTGAATACCTATCCCTTTATCGTTAGGTCCTGCATCGTAGAAAGGATTGCTCAATTCATTGTAGGCATGCACAGCCACCTTAGACGGCGGTGGGACCCGAGCTTCTTGGTCTGCCCCGCCCATTAGCAATTCGAACTCTGTTAATGCTTCAGTAGCCTCTGGCGGTTGGTTCAATGCTTCCCATACAGCCAGACTCAGTGCGAAGAACAGCAGCGATACTATCGCTGCTTTGATATTCAGGGTCATCACTACGCCCTCTTAATTGCAAAGCTATTAACGTATTCTTCAGGCTTGGTGTAATCGAAGGTTTTACCCATGATGGTGTAGTTTTCGTAGGTTTTATTTGGAGGCTCGTAACCAAGATCTTTCATTACGGCTGCTGTGTCCGTAGCCACGTAAACCTGCTCGGCAATCTTGTTGTAATCAACATCACCTTCGATATAACCCCAACGCTTCATCTGCGTTAGAATCCAAACCGCCATGGAATGCCAAGGGAATGGATCGAAGTCGATTCGGTCTGGCACATCATGAACTTTCTTCTCCAAACCATCCACGTAGCGGCCAGTGAGTACTTGTTTAACAACAATTTCAGGTTGATTCAGATAGTTCTTCGGTGAAATCGCTTTAGCTATTTCCGCACGATTTTCATGCTTAGCCGAATAGTGGGTTGCATCCACTATCGATTTAAATAATGCTGCATAGGTGTTTGGCATTTCTGTCGCAAATTTCTGACTACAAGCAAATGCACAGCAAGGATGCCCTTCCCATATTTCTTTGGTGAGGATATGAATGAAACCAACCTTTTCGTAGACTGCACGTTGGTTAAATGGATCAGGCGATAAGTAACCATCTAAGTTACCAGCTCTCAAGTTCGCCACCATTTCTGGTGGCGGAACAACACGAATCTGAATATCTTTATCGGGGTCAATACCATGCTCGGCCACGTAATAACGCAATAAAAAATTATGCATGGAATAATCAAAAGGCACACCAAACTTAAAACCCTTCCATTGTTTTGGATCGCGCTTATCCTTATGCTTGTTGTGCAACACAATGGCTTGTCCATTGATATTCTCAACGGCTGGCATGATGTAAGGTTCAGCTGTTGAACCCGACCCTAAAGTCATTGCCAGCGGCATTGGCGTTAACATGTGGGATGCGTCATATTCGCCATTTAATGATTTGTCTCGTGCTACCGCCCAACCCGCAGTTTTAATCACCTCAACATCAAGGCCATATTTACTATAAAAACCCATTGGGTGAGCCATAATAATTGGCGTAGCACAGGTAATCGGTACAAAGCCTACTTTTAATTTACTCTTTTCCAACTTACCGCTGCTTTCTTTCACAGCTGCTTTTACTTTATCTAATGGCAGTATCGTACTTAATGCGGCAGCAAGTGTTCCGCCACCCACCATCTGAAGGAAGCGCCTACGGCTAGCATCGTTTTGACCGAACATGCCGCGTACAATCGCATTCTCGATAGCACGATCCATCATGTCTTCAGAAGTTTCAAACGTTTCAGTCTTCTTCCCAGTGGCATGGTGATGTTCGTGGCCATGATCATGACCGTGTTGATGGTCATGACTGTGATCAGATGCCTCCAGCCTTTCAGCCTCTTTCTCAAACGCTTCCCTGGATTGCTTCTCAGTCATCGGTCCGAGGGCAGCCTTACAAGTCTCACAAACACAAGACTTAGAGTGAGTAAGACTGATCTTTTCGTCATATGGATTACCTAGGCTTTTCATAGTGCTAACTTCTCCCATTGAGTCTTAAAACTTAAGTACGCTTAGCAGCCCCATTTATGAGCGAGTGACTGGAACCAAGTTATAAAAGCGTGCAAGCAAAAAAATTACGACCAATCGATCATGATTCAACACTACTAAAGCAGGACCAGTGCCAACCTTTTTAAGAACTCATACTCTATTGTTTTTATTGAGTTTTTTAGAACCTATTGGATCAAATAAACACTACGAAATATCGTAATCTACGATATTTCGTGCACTGCGATACGATTTTTCGTAGTTGGCCTAAGTCTTGAATAATTGAATTACAACAATGTCTTTAACTGATGGGAAAACGTAAATGTATCAATGGCAAAGTATTGGCTTTTGGACTGCTCCCACCCCCATGATGGTGATCACGCCTCACACGAACCAGATAAAAGCAGCCAATAGCGAGGCCTGCAAATTCCTAGAACAGGACCTACCAAGCATTTTACGCAGCAGAGTCACCCAGTTTTTTGGTGACAACATTTCCCATCTTATCGTGTTCACTGACGAGGCAATCACCAATGGCGAAGCGAGTAGCGATACTATGTATTTATCCGCAAAACAGGGCGACCCTGTAAGGATCGAACTCGCCGCTTTTCGCCACACTGTTGACGACGAAGTTGTACTCACCCTAGCCTTTCAAAATGCAGAGATGTTAACGGAATTTCGAGAACGCACGGATGCACAACGGCACTATCGCTCGGGCTTAGGCCATTGGCAGCGAATGAGCAAAGTGTTTCAAGAATTTGAACATGAAAATCGCTTGCTACTAGACGCTGCAGGTGAAGGTATTTATGGAGTTGATGCCAACGGTTTAACTACTTTCGTTAATCCTGCAGCTGAACGCATTTTAGGTTGGCAAGCAGATGAATTAATTGGTAGGAATATGCATAGCCTTATTCATGCGCACCATGCCGATGGCAGCCATTTTCATGTTAGTGACTGCCCGATTTACCAAGCATTTCGTGAAGGTATTGTGAGAAATGTAGAAGACGATGTGTTTTGGTCTAAGAACGGTGAGCCAATAGATGTTGAATACACTAGCACCCCTATTAAGGACAATGGCCATGTTGCAGGTGCTGTTATCATTTTTAGAGACGTTACCGAAAAGAAAAATGCACAACAGGAACTACTGAACGCCCTTGATGAAGTAGAACAACTAAAGCAACGCCTAGAGTTAGAGAACGCCTATCTACAGGAAGAACTGAATTCGGAATTTAATCACCATCAAATCATTGGTAAAAGCAGCGCCGTACAAAATATTGTTCAAAAAATTGAAATGGCTGCACCGACTGACGTAACCGTATTGGTCACAGGTGAATCGGGTACAGGTAAAGAGCTCATTGCGCGCGCTATCCATGAATCAAGTGAACGCTCTAAAAGGTCGCTGATTCGTGTTAACTGCGCAGCCATCCCTTCTGAACTGTTTGAGAGTGAATTCTTTGGCCATGCAAAAGGATCTTTCACTGGTGCTACTAGCGACCGACCTGGGCGATTTGAACTGGCAGATGGCGGCACTTTATTTCTTGATGAAGTGGGCGAAATTCCACTTGCCCTGCAAGGGAAGTTATTACGTGTATTACAAGAGCAGCAATTCGAACGAATTGGTGAAGCTAAAACTCGCAATGTGGATGTGCGCATTATTACTGCAACTAACCGCAACTTAAAAGAACAGGTTGATAAGGGTAAATTTCGCGAAGACTTGTATTTCAGATTGTGTGTATTTCCAATTGAATCAGTGCCATTAAGAGAGCGCACTGATGATATCCCACTGCTCGCGCAACACTTTTTAAACAAAGCCAGTGTAAGAGCTAATAAAACCGGTCTTAAAATTTCCCTTGGTCAATTAGAACACTTGAAGCAATATCACTGGCCAGGGAATATTCGCGAATTAGAAAATATTATTGAACGCCAAGTGATTCTTGCTCAAGGCAATACACTCAACTTCGAAGAGCTTGTGCAGCAACCACGCAAACCCACCAAAGTTATCATCGAGTCAGGTGAGCCAGAACTGTTAGCAGAAGACAGTTTAAAACAGCAACAGCGCAACAGTATGATTACAGCGCTGCAACTTTGTAATGGTAAAGTTTTTGGAGACGATGGCGCCGCCAAGTTATTGGGTATTAAACCCACCACACTAGCATCACGCCTTAAACGTTTTAAAATCGATAAAAACCAGTATTCCAATTGATGTAATAAAAGTAGCGGCTTAACTGATAATCAACGACTAGAAAATAGGTTTAAATCAGAACCTCCTTCAAATTCAGGAAATACGCTCGACAGCGTTGTGCCTCCCAAACGTTTACTGAGCATCTCCGCGATAACGGAACGCAAGTCAGTGGAAATCGCGAGGTCTTCCCCTTGCTCCAAATCCCCCTCTGCTAAACCTGGCCAAGTACCAGCTACTTGGCCACCATTAACGCCACCCCCCATTAAATAAGCGACACCCGCTGTACCATGATCAACCCCGGAGGATGCGTTTGCCGCTACTCTACGACCAAATTCGGTATGCACTAGCACAGTGATATTTGCCATACGACTGCCCATATCGGTATAGAAAGCACTAAGGCAATCCGCCAAATCGCCTAATGAAGCATTAATGGAAGTGGGTAAATTCTCATGATGATCCCAGCCGTCTGAATCTAGACAAACGGCTTCCACTGGAAGCTCAGATTTAATTAGTTGCGCGGCTTGTTGAATTTTCTTACCTAAATCTGAAGAAGGATAAGCAGCGCCATTTTCCGCTGAGTATTGCGAAAGGTTAGCTACCTGCAATTCATCTATCGCCCCTAATGCCGCTTGAGCAGGCGAACTAAAAGGCACGGTTTGTCGAAATAAGTTTGCTAGGACTTCCGTATAACCGCTGTCAATAATGCTTTGCTCGAAACCAAATTCAGTCAAGTTACTAATGGCTAAAGGTTCTTGGGCCCCCAATAGCATTAGAGGGACATTGCCACTAATCGATACGGTTCTGAAAGCAGAATCACCTGGAGGCTCAGATAGCGACATATGCCGACCTAACCAACCATTTGTTGGGCCCGCTTTATCATCCACTCCACGCTCAACCAAGCCCTGAGCCGCAAAATGAGATCGAGAGCCATGGGGCACTCCCACCGCATGCACCAAAGCCAAGTCGCCAGCGTCATAAATGGATTTCAATGGCGATAGCGCAGGATGCAAACCATAAAATCCGGTTAAATCGATTGCGCCATTTTCTTCACCTGGCTCGGGCACTTGAATCGCACCGCGATGGAGACTGTAGTTCTCATCACCATAGGGAACAACAGAGTTTAATCCATCGGCACCACCCCGTTGAAATATGCAAACTAAGACATCCTTATCATCAAACAGTGCTCGAGTTGAAGGTAATTTAGTGGAAGTTTTTCCCATGAATAATTCGCGTCTTGTTAATGTCATGAGAGACTCCCTAGCGCAGTTGAAAGTAAGCAGAACTAATAAAGATAGCAGCAATCAGCGGAGCAACTTCCGTTGCCGCTGCGCCCAAGTCAGTATCCACTGAAATGGATAAAGCCTCTGCAACCCGATCAATTAAATACTGTCGATCGGTGCTTAATAAAGGTCGCATTAAAATCGATTCTGCCAAGGCATCTACCAATTCGGTAATGTTACTAGCACCAGCAATTAGCTGATCATAGTCCACTGAAAACATATCCAAATTCGCTAACTGACCTGCGTAACTTAAGAACGATAAACGCCAGCGATTTAATAAACCACTAGTGCTCGCCCAGTAGCTTTGTACATCAGGATATCCGTCTGGAGTCGACCAAAAGAAAGGCAAATGCCCCATTAAAGACTGAGCAAAATAGAACAATTCGCCGTCGTCAGTTGGATATGAAAGCTGTGGTAACAAAGCCCGTACTATTTGCGCTAGATACTCTGAAGGACGTGTAATTTTTTGATCAGCGTTGTTGCGAAATGAATCCAAGGAAAATAATGCGCGCAGCGTAGTTTTGATATCACCATCGGACTTGGTAAATGCGTTGGCAACAGCAGATACATCAGAATCATCCGGAGCATCGCTAATAAAGCGGCGACATAGTTTTGTGGCAATAAAGCTGGCTGTAGAGGGATGGCTCACTAACAGATCTAGAATTTGTTCACCATCCGATTGCCCACCACCGGCGCTGATAATATTACTTAGAACTTGTTTCTGATCATCATCATGCCATTCAGAACGAAAAATAAATTCGCCATATCCTTGAGGGTCTCCAGGAAACGTTAACGACCAACCTGTAAAACATCGGGCAACTTCTTTAATGTCATTCTCAGTATAACCACCGTCTACACCTAAGGTGTGTAACTCCATGAGTTCACGCGCATAGTTTTCATTGGGTGCCGTTGAGATATTGTTGTAGTTATCTAAATAAAACAGCATGGCTGCACTCTTAGCGGATGCATGCAGCAAATCGCTGAAGTTACCTAGCGCATGTTCACGAATCACATCACGATCATCTATTGGCTTTAAAGTTGGCCCCAATCCATTTAACAAATGAATGGTGAAATGATCACTCCAAAACTCCACCATCACTTCATGGAGCTGCCGTTGGCTGAACATTTGTCGATATTGTGTAGCCGACGCCATCTGTCGGGCAACGTCACCAATATTGTCTGGGAATCCTGCCAGTAAATCTGGAGCACCTTGTTGGCTTAAAGGAAAAAGAGAAGCAATGGTTGCCTCTAAATCACCATCGTCAATAGAATCAGGATCCAGCTGTTGTTCAAGGAAATCAGCTATGCCAAGCGATTCAATTTGCTCCATGGAAGATTGGCTAACACCAAAGCTTGTGCGCTTTAACACCGTGAATTCCGAAGTAGGCACAGGTATAGCCGGAGCAGGGATATCATCGTTATCATCATCGCCCCGAGAACCACCTCCGCCACCGCCACAGGCAGAGAGCGACATGACTGAAAGACCCACAGCGGATCCAGCTCCAGCCTTAGCTAATAGATCAATAAACTCCCGCCGCTGAAACAGGCGATTCAATGCAAAATCAAATTGCTTAAGGTCCATCCACGTTACCCGCTAATGACTGCGCTTTCCCAACACTGCTAATGAGTCATCGTACCTCGTTAACCCTATTTAAACCTAGACACAGCCAGCAATTAGAAATTCCCATTTATTCACCACTACGTACCTAAGTAACCATGTATTTATACCTATTGGCACACCAACTAGTCCATTTGCGTTAGGGATTTGTCTTTTGAAGCCTTATATTTGCACTGCAGTACCATAAGCAGTATGTCGGACAACAACTACAAGAGCCGACATTTGGTCTCGAAAATACAATAATAACTGGAGAACAAAATGAGTATGGGCTTAAAGAAATCGCTACTCATGGCCAGCATGGTAGCGTCAATAACCGGCTGTAATCTAACAGTCCAGGTTGTTGATAATGAAGGAAACGAAAACACTGGGGGCAATGTTGTTTCGGTCGATGGCAATATCGATTGTCCGGACGTGGCATGTTCCTTTGAATATCCAGGCTTTACCACCAAGGTCACCTTAACCGCATCCGCGAGTCAGGGTTACGAATTTGGTGGCTATACCGACGCCGATAAAAACTGCTCCAACGGCGCAGAAAATTCCCTAGAAACCGGCGTGTGTGTTACCACTTCGTCATCCCCTAAAACTATCGTCGCAACCTTTATCGATCAGAGCACCATTGATTACTGCCCTGACGATCCCGAAGATAATTGCTTGGAGAATCCCAACGGTGACTTCGATGGCGATGGTGTGATTAACAGTGAAGACGCTTGTCCTTCCGATAATCCGGACTCCTGCCCTGCAGGCGATCTTGATGGTGATGGTCAAACTAACGAACAAGACCTTTGCCCATTGGATGCCACCAACACTTGTGACGAAGGCGATTCAGATGGCGATGGTATTCTAAATGGCGCCGATGTATGTCCATTGGATCCAAACAACAATTGCATAGAGAACCCTCAAGGTGATCTAGACGGTGATGGTACTGTTAACGCAGATGACCCATGCCCTTCTGACAATCCCGACAGCTGCCCTGTTGGTGATTTAGATGGCGACGGCGTTACCAATGAAAACGATATCTGCCCAGAAAATGCAGATGACCTCTGCCCAGCCGGTGACACAGACAGCGATGGCATTACCGATGCTGATGACCTTTGTTTGAATGACGCTACCAACAACTGTCTAAACAATCCAAATGGTGATTTGGACGGCGATGGTGTCATTAACGGTGAAGACGTATGTCCTTCCGATAATCCGGATAGCTGCCCAGCGGGTGACTTAGATGGTGACGGCACCAATAATGGTGATGACGTGTGTCCAACTGATCCAACAGATGCTTGCCCAGAGGGCGACACCGATAACGACGGTATCAACAATGGCGACGATCTTTGCCCAACGGATGCATCCAACAACTGTTTAGACAATCCTAATGGTGATTTCGATGGCGACGGTCAAACCAACGCTAATGATCCGTGCCCAAGTAACAATCCTGATAGCTGCCCCGCCGGTGATTTGGATAACGACGGCGTGATCAACCAAACCGATAACTGCCCCAGCAACGCTAACAGCAATCAAGCAAATAACGATGGCGACAGCTTAGGTGACGTTTGTGATAACGACGATGACAATGATGGTGCTGCTGACGGTAGCGATTGTCAGCCAATGGATTCCAGCGTTTACCCTGGCGCCCAAGAAATTCCAGACGGTAAAGACAACAACTGTAATGGTTCCATCGATGAAGGCACCGAGTTACGTCCACCTACTGATCTTCGTAAAGTAGATTCTGGCTGCTGTAACACCTGGGGTGAATTCGAATGGACACCAACGCCCTTTAATGATGGTTATGAAATCCATATGGATGGCTTCTTCGGTGGCGGCTGCTTAACGGACCATAGCGCCGTTATTAACGGCCAAGTTGGTCGCGGTCGAGTCACTGCATTTGGTTTATGCCTTGGATCTCAATACAACGTTAAGATCCGTGCTCGCCGAAACGGTCAATGGAGTGCTTGGTCACCCACCATCCGCATTAGGCTGTAAGCAAACAGCAAAACAAAAAAGCCCAGATTTCAATCTGGGCTTTTTTTATTCTCAGCAAAATGCCTGGGTTATTACTTTAAGAAAATCATCTTATAGCCGGTGTACATTGTCATCATCATGGTTGGTACCAAAATTAGCAGTCCCAAACCGAAAGGAATAATAGCCGGTATCATTAATAACAAGCCAATAACACCAAAGACAAGGAAAGGAATAATGTTCTTTAAACACCCCTTAAAGCTGGTAGTAAACGCATTCCAAGCTGAGAGTTGATGGAACACGATTAAGGAAGGAGCAAACCACATACCCATTAAAACAGGGATAAAGAGTGCCATACCAATCAGCATCCACAATATCATTTGAGTACCAAACACATCTGGATTTTCCATCATGGCTGGATCGCCACCCATCAAAGCACTACCAAAACCGAACACCACAATCACTGCCATAAAGGCTATGAAGAAACCAAAATAGATCAGGCCTAGAATACAAAGCTGTGCAAAGTGATTTTGAAAGCCAGCAAACATGTCATTAAAGTTTCCCTGACCTTGATCCATATTACGAGCTGCAATCATAAATCCTCCGGTGAAAGCCGGACCTACGATTACGGTAGCCAAAGAGCCTAAAAGAGGCACCAATCCCATTGCGAACATGATGACCATGTAAACCAAGATCATTCCAATCAAGAGCCCAGCATTGGCCTTAAATAGGGTGAAAGCATCTTTAATCCATGTCCAACCAGCACCAGCCGCACAAGAATTAGGAATTTCATTAAGAGTGGCAGATTCGCTATCAGAGTGAATAACATCTGAGCCAGGGGACTGATAAGGGGTATCTGAATTCATAGAATGCTCCGTCTGCTAAGTTAATCAGATAATAAAGGGTCTAGATATCCATATGCGCAATAGTCGACCCAGCTTCGAGCATTCTAAAAGGCTGCTGATTGCTTTTCAATGCCACTGGGATACCATTAATGACCAATCAGGCACACAATTGGGGGATTGCTTATTATTTTATTTGTCCGACCACACCGCATACTCGTTATTGTTGGGGTCTGCAAAATGAAAACGTCTTCCGCCTGGAAACGAAAAAACTGCTTTAACAGTGCGACCTCCCAGCTGCTCTATCTTCGTTTGAGTTGCCTCTAGATCATTGCTGTATAGTACGATTAATGCGCTGCCAGTATCGGTAGACATGGTATTATCTGATCGATAAAACCCACCCATCAATCCAGCATTTTCAAATGCAGTATAGTCAGGCCCAAAGTCTGTAAAAGTCCAGCCAAATGTAGATTCAAAGAATGCTTTTGTTTTGGCAATATCTTTTGCTGGAAACTCTAGATAGTTTATTGTTTCATGTTGATGCATGTTACCTCCAAATCAAGGAGCTCTTTAGCTAGCCCCAACAAGAACATAACAGAATAATAGAGAATAGTAATAGAGGGAACCTGGCTATTGCCCCTTAAAATTGATCGGTACCTTCACGTTATTCAGAGCTGAATGGTCTCCATCGAGAATAAAGCTTCCATTCACATCAAAGCCTTCAAAATTTCCACCTTTTAAAGCTTGAAGTAATCCACCACTCAATTCAGTGAGTTTAACGCTTAGTGGAATAGTAATTCGGGAAGTTTTATTTTTAGCAATCTCAAGGTTCTTATCCACACCACCGCTTAACCACTCCCTGCCGTCTACACTGAT
>JAKSAW010000213.1 GCA_022361455.1 Pseudomonadales bacterium
CGCCCTTTCACGGCGGTAACAGGGGTTCGAGTCCCCTACGGGATGCCATCTCTCTTTACATCTGCGCCGCTTAGCATTTGCCCTGCAGATTCTTATATCCTTTTATATTGTTCCTCATATTTTCTGCTTTAATTAGTCTTATCCACTTTGATTAATTGCCTCCGAGGTCATTCGGCATTGCGTCGTACTATCAATTTTTTAGTAGCTTTTGTATTACTTTTCAGCCTTTTAGGTGTGAAGAGCTTTGCTAGTGATAGGTCGTCCGAACTTTCCGCTGCGCCAGGAATATCGCTACCTTTAGCGTTAACCCCTTTTATGAGGGTGTTGGAGGATGCCTCCAAGACGATGGCGGTGGAAGAGGTAATGTCTGAGGCGTCTCAACAGCGATTTAAATCCCTTAATGGGCGAGCTTTAAACAGTGGCTTGAGTCAATCCGCTTTTTGGGTCGCCGTAGACTTACCCAACGAAGTTCTCGATAGTTTACGCAGCCTTGATCATCATTGGCTGGTTGAGTTAGACACTCCTTACATCAATCAGATAGATTTTTATTTGGTGGATCTAGCCAATAATCTTGTGCAACAGCATTGGCAAACGGGGGATATCTATCCCTACAAACAGCGTCCTGTCCCCACCACCAATTTTGTATTCCCGATAGACCTTCATGATAATCATGGCACCACCATCTTAATTCGCTTGCAAAATGATGGCTTGGTAATCGCCAAGCCAAAACTATGGCAGATAGATGAGTACTATGAAATCTCAGATAATCGCAGCAAGTTAGCCGGTTTATTTTATGGCGCTATGACCATTATGGCGCTGTACAATTTCATTATATTCCTCTCTATTCGTGATCGTACTTATCTTTATTATGTGTTGTCGATCATAGGGATCACGCTATTCGAGGCGTGTAACCGAGGCGATGCCTTCAAATACATATGGCCTGATGCGCCTCAATATCCCAATACTATGTTGTCGGTATCAGTATTTTTTGCCGAAGTATTCACTCTGCTGTTTTTCTACAAATTCTTGCAACTTGATCGTTATATGAAGCCCTGGGGGCAATTGGTTAAGAGCAGTGCCTTGGCCTGTGCGGCCATGCTCATTATCGCTATCTTTATTCCTAATCGCTTAGCGATCAATATTGCTTCGGGTATTGCGATGATGTTGTCGGTATTGGCGATTTATATTGGTGTTGCTCGTTATCGCATGGGCTCCCGTTCGGCGAAACTGTTTCTTATTGCTTGGAGTGTGTTGTTAATCGCGGTGTTTATTACCGCCGCCATGCGATTTGTTCCTATGCCGGTTAATTCATTTACTACCAATCTGATTTCGGTAGGGCTAAGTCTCGAAGTGTCACTGTTATCGCTGGCCTTAGCGGATAAATTCAATCGCCTCCAGACTAACGCTCAAACGACACTGCATGATGCTCTACAAAAACTGGAAAAGAGTAATCTGGTTAAAGATCAGTTTCTTTCGACGATTTCCCATGAACTGCGCACGCCAATGAATGGCATCGAAGGATCCTTAAGCTTGGTCAATAAGGACGAGCTTAGTGATGTAGATAAACTTTACTTAAGCACGGCGGCTTCTTCAGCGAAAGATATGACCGCCATGATAGATGCTTTGCTGCGTTTTAATGAAATGCAAGCAGGTTCAATCGTGCTCAAAAGTGAACCTTTTAATCCAGTGAGTTTCTTTAACGGCATTGCGCTTGATATTGAAGAGCGATGTCGCCGCAAGCAGATTCAATTTACTAGCGATACCCCAGGTTCTGCCTTGGTGTTAAAAGGCGATCCAGAACAACTTAAATTAGTATTGATTCAATTAGCTGACAATGCAGTGAAGTACACTCCACCCGAGGGTAAGGTTGAATTAAAAGTCTTTCAAACCGTGTCATCTGGTTGGGCCAGTTTAGTAATGCGTCTGCAAGATACTGGCATAGGCATGAGTGAGGATATAAAGGAAAGAATGTTTCAACCATTTTCTTCAGTGGCATCTAATGCCAAAGGGGAGGGTGGCTTAGGTATCGGGTTAACGTTGTGTCGTTATCTAGTGGAGAAAATGGGGGGGACAATTATTATTGAATCCACCCCAGATAAAGGCACTCGTGCCGAGGTGGTTTTGCATCTGCCGATTTTGGCCCATCAAGCGCAAAACGATGATGTTCAGGATCAACCGCTTAACCTGCAGCAGAATATCTTGATCGTGGAAGATAACCCGGTCAATCAGCAGGTCATGAAGGGTATTCTCTCCAAGCTGGGCTATCACAGCATGATTGCCGGTAATGGCCAAGAAGCGGTTGAGATGGTTGGTGCCGAGTCCATTGATTTTATCTTTATGGATTGCCAAATGCCGGTGATGGATGGTTACGAAGCCACGCATAAAATTCGCAAAGAATTGGGTCGCAACGACTTACCCATTATCGCTGTAACAGCCAATGCCATGAGCACTGATAAAGATAAATGTCTTAAAGCAGGTATGAATGATTACCTCGCTAAGCCCATCCAAATCGATCAAATTCGAAAAATTCTATTACGCTGGAATTCTTAATTGGTTGATCCAACTTGTTGTTTTAATAACAAAAAGCACTCACTAATTTCTAGATATCGCGTTTCGTTGTAACTTTTGTTCACCCACCGTTACAGTGGATTACATTTCTCTGTTACGGTTCGCTGCACTTTTTTCTTTTTAGTACCTAGGTGCATATTCAATTAATTGTCGCTTTCAGTTTTCGTGAAAAATTAGCACCTAACTCTCTGATAACAATCGAATTAATTTTTTGACGCATGTTGCGCTGCGTAACGTAATGTAACGTTCTGTAAGTGGCAAATTTTATGCAATTTCGTCATCAAGTGATGCAGTTTTCTGAATAAGAAAATCACAACAACAACGAAATAAATCCGGTTGCACACTTGGGTGACACACATGAAAAAATTATCCATCCTCACGTTGGTTTTAGCGGCATTGCTGAGCGCGAATAGTTTTGCTGGCGGCCATTCTGGTTATAAAACTTGTTCTTGGTGGGATGCCTTCTGTAAATCAAAGCATCGCTACAATACTAAATATCCCATTGTACTGGTTCATGGAGTGAGCGGTTTCGATAGTTTGCTGGGTTTGGTGGACTACTTTCACGATATCCCTGATGAATTAAGGGAAGGGCGCGCAAAAGTTTATACCCCCAACATTACTGCATGGCATGATGCCTACGTTCGTGGCGAGCAGCTGCATGATTACATTGTCAATTATGTGCTTCCACATTCTGGGGCTTCTAAGGTTAATTTAATTGGCCATAGTTTAGGTGGCCCAACTAGTCGATATGTTGCTGCCATTAATCCGGGTGTCGTTGCTTCAGTGACTACGGTTAATGGCACTAACTTTGGCTCTGGTTTTGCCGATTGGGGAATGCGAGTTTTTCCTGAAGGTACTTGGCGCAATGGCGTGTTGGCAGATCTGCTAGGTTTACTTGGCGATGTCACTGATGCGCTTTCGGGTAATCCTGAGTATGAACAAGATGCGCTCGAATCGGTGAAGTTCATGACCACGGCGCAAATGAATTCCTTTAATAGGCAATTTCCCAACGGCAAACCAAGTAAAAATTGTGGTGAGGGTTCCAGTAAGGTTAACGGTATTCGCTATTACTCATGGGGTAGTACCGGTCAAAGCACCAATATTTTAGACGTGTCGGATGCTCTACTGATCGTGACTGGTGGATTAGGATTCAGTAATAACAACCATGATGGTTTGGTTGCGCGTTGCTCACAGCATTGGGGTGACGTGATTAAATCGAACTATCGTCTCAATCATTTGGATGCGACTAACCTGTTATTTGGTATGACAGGATGGACTGATCCACGAGATATATATGAAAACCATGCGGAACGATTACGAGGTCTGGGGTTGTAAGTCGAATTAATTTCGACAAATTTAGGTTAAAGCCGGGCTAGAGATAGTCCGGCTTTTTTTATGGGTAAGTTTTCCTTCCATGGCAGCCAGTGGATAACTTATCCACAGGAATCTGTGGATATTATGGCCTAGCCCACAAGCATAAAGGGGTTTGGAATTGTTGATAAATTTTGATCAGGTGACGTGATTTTGACCATTTGATAACCGCACCAAATTGGACCTTGTAAATTTCAAAAAAGTGTAAAAAATTTTGGCGCCACACCATATCTTGTGCCTATAATTTCGGTGTGGCACCTCATGTAGTATCTAAGAATTCATAAATAATTTAGGTGTCAAGAGTTTAAATTTCGAAAACTTTGGGATAGTCTTGCCGCCCTTTTCAGGCGCACCAACCAATGGGAAACAAGCAGAGTATGAAATCAACCACCGCAGAAGCTAAGAATAATAATATTGAGACCTCAGCTACTGATATTCCTTTCCAATCCACATCTGTCGAAATTTGGAGCCAAAAATACTGTCTACGGGAAAGCGACGGCACCGCTGTAGATAGTTCTATGGAGGCAACCTACCAGCGGGTTGCTAAAGCTCTTTCAATCGTTGAGAAGGGAAAGAAAAAGCAAGACCAATGGTATGACCGATTTCTATGGGCATTGCGCAATGGTGCAATTCCTGCGGGACGTATTCTTTCAAACGCTGGCGCTGAGGCATACAAGTCAGACACCTCAACCATTAATTGCACGGTATCCGGCGCTGTTCGCGATCCTATGTCAGGGATCTTAGAGAAAAACTTCGAAGCTGGCTTAACGCTGAAAGCTGGCTGCGGTATTGGTTATGAGTTTTCGTCACTAAGACCAAAAGGAGCGCATGTGTCAGGTGCAGGCGCAAAAACTTCTGGTCCTTTATCCTTTATGGATATTTTTGATAAGACTTGCTTCACGGTGTCTTCTGCTGGTGGCCGCCGTGGTGCGCAAATGGCAACCTTCGATGTATCTCACCCCGATGTTTTGGATTTCATTAAAGCTAAGCGCGAAGATGGTCGACTTCGTCAGTTCAACTTGTCGCTTTTAATCAGCGAAGAGTTTATTCAAGCGGTACTTCAAGATGCGCCTTGGGACTTAGTATTCCCAATCAAAGAAGGCAGTGAAGATCATGAGAAATTAGATCTTTACAATGAAGAGGTGGTTCATTGGCGTGAATGGCCAACTGACGATGGCTATATCACTAATGACAAAGGTCAAGTGGCTTGTAAAGTTTACAACCGAGTGGCTGCTCGCAAGATCTGGAATGCCATTATGTCATCCACTTATGATTTTGCTGAGCCCGGCTTTATCTTGATTGATAAAGTAAACGAAATGAACAACAACTGGTTCTGTGAAAATATCCGAGCCACTAACCCTTGTGGTGAGCAACCATTGCCCCCTTATGGTAGTTGCTTGTTGGGTTCTGTGAATTTAACTAAGTATGTTGAAAACGCGTTCACCGAAGACGCTTACTTTAACTGGGAGAAATTCACAGACGTTGTGTCTGTATTTACTCGCATGCTGGATAATGTAGTTGAGCAAAATGGCTTACCATTAGAGCAACAGCGCAATGAAATTTTCAGCAAGCGTCGCCACGGTATGGGCTTCTTGGGTTTAGGATCTGCGTTATCAATGTTGCGTATGCGTTATGGTAGCGAAGAGGCTGTGAAATTCACCGAGGAAGTTTCTAAGCAGCTAGCGCTTGCGGGTTGGAGAACTGGATTAGAGTTGGCCCGCGAAAAAGGCGCAGCGCCAATTATGTCAGAAGAATTCGAAGTCACTCCAGCTATGCTAGCCAAGCGGCCCGAAATGGAAGCTGATGGTTATAAAGTTGGCGATAAGATTTCAGGTAAAATACTGCATGCAAAATATAGCCGTTATATGCAGCGCATGGCAGAAGCGGATCCAGCATTAGTGGAAGCCATTGCTAAAGAAGGCGCTCGTTTTACGCACCATTCTTCGATTGCACCAACGGGCACGATTTCTCTATCCATGGCTAACAATGCTTCAAACGGTATTGAGCCAAGCTTTGCTCATCACTACTTCCGTAACGTGATTAAGGAAGGCAAAAAATCCAAAGAGAAAGTGGATGTGTTCTCCTTTGAGCTGCTGGCTTATCGCGAGTTAATTAACGATAAAGCAATGCCGTTTTCAGATGAGAAGGACGCGAAATTACCGGATTATTTCTTAACGACTGATGACATCACGCCTGAGCAGCATGTTGATATGCAAGCCGCAGCGCAAAAATGGGTAGACTCATCGATTTCAAAGACCATCAATGTGGCCACCGAAATTGAGTATGATAAGTTCCGAGATATCTACCTGTATGCATACCGCAAGGGTTTGAAAGGATGTACTACTTTCCGATTTAACCCTGAAGCATTCCAAGGCGTATTGGTTCGAGAAGATGATATCGCCAATACTACTTATCGCTTCACCTTGGATGATGGTAGTGTGCTGGAAGTGAAAGGTAATGAAGAGGTCTATTACGATGGAGAGACCCACACAGCCGCTAACCTTTATGATGCATTGAAAGAAGGCTATTACGGAAAGCTATAAGCGTCGCGAAATTAGCTGGGTTTGTCCCATAAGCGGCTACAGTACGAAGCAGTACTGATACAGTGAAAGAACAAAAGGTTTGCTAAGATGACTAAAGAGATAAAATCAAAAATTGTGGGCTACGAAGTCGTTAACCCCGAAGCAGAGAAAGCCCAAGAAGCCCCTAAAGTAGAGGAGCCAAAGGCCGACGTCGTGCACATGCATGAAAAAGTAGAGCGCCCTGAAATGCTGTTGGGTTCTACTTACAAGATTAAAACACCGCTTTCAGAGCATGCCCTGTACATCACCATCAACGATATTGTGTTGAACCCAGGTACAGAGCACGAACTGCGTCGTCCGTTTGAAATCTTTATCAACTCTAAGAACATGGAGCACTTCCAATGGGTTCTAGCTCTAACTCGTGTTGTTTCTGCAGTATTTAGAAAGGGCGGTGATGTAACATTCTTGGTAGACGAGCTTAAAGGTGTATTCGACCCTAAAGGCGGTTACTTCAAGAAAGGCGGTAAATTTATGCCTTCGCTAGTGGCTGAAATTGGTGAAGCGATTGAGGATCACTTGAAGAATATCGGATTGATTAAGTCTGAAGTCGATCCACACCAGCAGGCTTTTATTGAAGCTAAGAAGAAGGAACTTGCTGCAAAAAAGACTGAAGAGGAAGTCATTGCTGAAGAAGCCAGCGCTGATTTTCCTGCCAACGCTCAAATTTGTTCGAAATGCCACACTAAAGCCGTTGTGTTTACCGACGGTTGCATGACCTGCTTGAACTGCGGTGATTCGAAGTGCGGTTAGTTTCGTATTTGTAATGAAATTGCTTCTGAGCTTTGTTTAAAAAGCTTCAAAAAAGCCGGGATTTCCCGGCTTTTTTATTGTCCGGGGTAGGGCTTATGGGCGTCTTCGCGGCGTAATTCTTCAAAAACCTTGAGTTCCCATGGTCGAATAGATAACACCATACTCATACCGTGGCGTTCTTCCAGCGGCAGTGCCAGGTTTTCTTGATGTAGGTGGCGAAACTCCTGGGCGAGTCGTTTTATTTTTTGTTGGATTTGATCGTTGCTATGGCTCGATAACATGCCGGTTATAAAGAGTCTTAACTCGCCTGGTTTATCAAAGCGACATTGAAAATAATCTTGTTGAACTTGAGATTCGAAAAAACGTTGAATTGGCCCGTTTTTTTGCCAGCTAAAATCGGGACTAATCAGCAACTTGATGCGATTGTTGGGAAGCAGCTCTATTAAGCCCATTTTATCTAGTTGCACAAGCTTTTGAATCAATTCGGGTTGTTCAAATTGATAGGTGTCGAGCATCTCGTCAAAGCTCCATCGATTTAGACAAGACACCGCAGCGATTAACAGCTTCGTATCAGTGACCAGTTTCTTTTCTTGGGAAATATCTAGCTCATTGACTTGAGGCACACTTTCCAGACCACGTAGTAAATCGCTAATTTCAATGCCTAATAGTTCACACACTTGATCTAATCGTTTCAAAGAAAATTGCTGATCAGAAAAAAGCCTTTTCACGCTAGCCTCTGATAGCTCTAATTTACTCGCTACGTCGGCATAAGTGACTTTCTGTACTCTTAGAGTTTGCTTTAGCGCTTCTATGATTGCGTTGGTTTGGGCCATGATGGTAGCGGGATTCCTTAATAAGCTATTAGTGGCTTAAGCGTATTAATATTTAATACTTTACTAGCTATTGTAAGACAAAGAGTAGAATAGAGGATTATATTTTTCACCCTGTTTGGAGTCGGGTTATCTATACTTAACTAGGTGACTAAACCTGCTTATAGTAACTACTCGGATTCCTTGCCTTTGAAGAGACCACTCCTCCTCATACTCTTACTGATCTTTATGCCCTTAACGCTAAGCTATGGCGCTGAGAATCGTGTCTTGGAGCTTTCAGGGCAGACCATGGATCATATGTCACTGGGGCCTTATCTGTCCGTGCTGGAAGACCCCTCAGGCCAGTTGAGCTTTGATCAAATTCACGATCCGGTGAATGACAGCATGTTTCAGATATTCCCCGGTGATGTTCCCAGCTATGGCTACACAAAATCTAGTTATTGGGTACGGCTCAAAATCGCCAATAAATCAGATGTGCACTATCAGTGGGTGCTTGAGGTTCCCTATGCCCCTTTAGATTCGATAACTCTCTTTTATCAAACGCCTAGTGGCTATGAGAAAAAAATGGCGGGGGATTCTTTACCCTTTTCGGTGCGAGACATTTCCTATCCATCACCCGCTTTTTTTGTCGAAACTCGCAATCAGACTGAGCAGTGGATTTATCTCCGAGTGGTATCCACAAGTTCATTGCAGGTACCGGTAGTTTGGTGGTCGCATAAGCATTTTGTATCTACTGCTTCCACCACGCTTCTTTTTTGGGGCCTTTATTTTGGCGCTTTACTAATTGCAGCTGGATACAACACATTTTTATTCTTGTCTTTAAAGGATAATGTCTATGGCTACTATGTCGCTTTCGTGCTTTTAGTGATGACATTTCAATTGACCGTTAATGGGTTTGCTTCCCAATATCTATGGCCCGAATATGCCAAAATTACTAATCATGTTTTGCTGGTTAGTTTAAATCTCATGGGCATTATGGGAGGGGTGTTTTCAGTAGTATTCTTAAGATTAAGATCCATGATTCCATTGGCTTACTGGGTGTTGGCTATCATCATGTCCTTGATGGCGCTGAATATCTTACTGGTCGTATTCGTGCCTTACAGAATCGTGTTAAAAGCAACTATCACGCTGTTTGCTTTGGGGGCGGTGACATTGATTCTTACCGGTGGTTTAAGTTGGTACCGTGGCTATAAACCTGCAAGAATTTACTTTTTTGCATGGATGGCTATGTTGGCTGGCGCTATCACCTTTTCCTTAAAAACTCTTGGATTGATACCTTCCACTTCCTTTACCGCGCATGCTGTAACCATTGGGTCTGCGGTGGAAGTCTTTCTATTATCACTAGCAATTGGTGATCGAGTTAATGTTGATCGTATCGAGAAAAAGAGAGCTCAGAATAAATTACTAGATACCCAGAGAGAGCTACTAGGGGCAAAGCAAAGTGCCTTAGAAAATGCCGAGCTTTCAGATCGTAAAAAGCAAGAGTTTTTAGCGACCATGAGCCATGAGTTACGTACGCCACTGAATGGTATTTTAGGTTGTACGCAGTTGCTGAAAGAGGCCCCGCTGGCGAAAGAAGAAGCCAATGTGGTTTCCTATCTTTCTACGTCAGCAAAACAAATGTTAAGTCATGTGAATCGTATCCTCAATTTCTCACAACTACATGAAGGAATACTCAAGCTTGAATCGGTCGTCTTTGAGATGAGCACCATAAGCACCGCGTTAAAGCAGGCTTATGCTGTGCAGTGTGTAGAAAAGGATCTTAGTTTTGAAGTGAATCTCGGCTCGGAAGTATCTGGCTATTATCTCGGTGACAAGCAAAAGCTATTAATGATTATCAGTGACCTAGTGGAAAACGCCATAAAATTCACTTCAAAAGGCTATATTCGAGTGTCCATTGAAGATCGAGGCCATAGTAAGGAGAGTCCAAAGAATATGCCGATTCATTGGTTGGCTATTCGTATCGAGGATACCGGCTGTGGCATAGACACTGAAGATAAAGAGCATATCTTTAAAATGTTTTCCCAGCAGGATAGTTCTTTTAAGCGGGAGCATGAGGGGCTTGGACTAGGTTTGGCCATTTGTCAGAAATACGTGGAGTTATTGGGTGGTGATATCTCATTTGAATCCCAGGTAGGAAAGGGGACGCTATTCGAATTAAACGTACCGTTGCAAAAGCCGAGCAATCAACCTCTTGATGTGGCATCGGAATCCTCACAGCAGAATGTAGTGTCCAATCAGCGCATCTTAGTGGTTGAGGATAATCCCACCAATCAAATGATTTTGGAGAAGATGCTGCATAAGCTTGGCTTTCAATCGGAAGTCGCAGCAAATGGTGTAGAAGCTCTCGATTGGCTGCAAAAAGCAGAATTCCAATTGATACTCATGGATTGCCATATGCCCATAATGGATGGTTTCGAAGCCACTACGCACATCAGAAATGGTGACCCTAACATCAGTCAGATACCGATTGTTGCTGTCACTGCGAATGCCTTAGCTGGTGATCGCGAACGATGCTTGGATGCAGGCATGAACGACTATATCGCCAAGCCTTTTTCTAAAGAGTTATTATCGGGAAAGGTTAGATTCTGGCTGGCAAATTCACCGCAAAGTATTACTATATAATCCCTCGCGTACTGCCCTAAGCGACTTCTTTTGGCTTACTGTTCTCCTGCCTCTGATTCAATCACTATTGTCTCCGCTGCTTGTTTAACCTACATCGGAGATTCAATATGGAAAATATTCAAAGTAATTCAAATGGCTGGATGTTCTTTGTTAAGACATCATTTGTCATTGCATTAGTGGCAATGGGTGCCGGTATTTTGTTTGGTCCCAATGACTTTATGGTAAAGGGTTACTTGGCCATGAGTGCCCTTTTTCTTGTGAGTTCAACCATTACCCTTTCGAAGACTATGAGAGATGAGCATGAAAGCCATCGCTTACTCAACAAAATCAGCGAAGCCAAAACCCAACAACTGATCAAAGAATACGTGGAGTAATACTATGAGTTTATGGCGCAAATTAAATACGTTATTTCGAGCGACATCCCAAGAACCTCTGCATCAATTGGTGGACGCCAATAGCATACGTATCTTTGAACAAGAGTTACGAGAAGCGGAGCAAGCGGTGGTTGCTTCTAAACGTGAACTAGCGTGTGTCATTGCGGAGAAAAATCGTATGCAGCGACATGCTGAGCAATTGCAGGAATCCATCGAGTTACGAGAGCAACAAGCAACGCGAGCGCTCGACAAGCAGCAAGAAACCTTAGCCTTGGAATTGGCTGAGGTGATCGCTGGCGATGAGTCTCTGTTGCATGAACAACATAAACAAGTGGAGACGCTAAAGAAGCAGGAAGCAGATTTGAGGAAGCAACTAAAGCAAGTAGTACAAGGTATTACTCGATATCGCGGCGAATTGCGTATGGCTCAGGCAAATCAAAATGCTGAGCAGGCCTTGCGTCATCTCAGTGGACGATCGAATGGCTTGCACTCTCATATGGCTGATATGTCCGAGTCTTTAAATCGCATTAAACATCGTCAAGAACGCTTTAGTGATTTCGATGCTGCTCTTAGTTCGGTGGAAGCAGATCTTGATGGTAGAGATTTAAATGGCAAGCTTAAGCAGGCAGGTATAGAAACTGGTCAGGAGGATGCCAAAGCGGTATTGGAAAGGCTTAGGAAAAAGCAAGCAGCCTAAGGAGCATGGCGGTGGCCTTTTCAAGGGCCATCGCTTTTGCGCTCTTGCTCTTAATTCAAATTCAAGCTGGTTGAATTCATGCTAAAGTATGTGTTTTTAAGACTTGAGACGAGACTTTTATGCATGACCGCATGTATGGCTCTGCCACTAGAGCCGAATCGGACTGGCGGGTAATTAAACAGCTCTGGCCCTATCTAATGCAATTTAAAGGCCGAGTAGCCTTGGCAATGGGGCTGCTGGTGTTAGCAAAGGTTGCTAATGTATGGGTGCCCATCTCCCTCAAATATATCGTCGATGGGCTAGATCCTTCGTTGCAAGATGCCGCAGGTGCAGCCACCGCATTAATTGTGTTACCTATCGCATTGTTATTTGCTTATGGTGCGCTGCGCTTTTCTAGTGTGTTCTTTTCTGAGCTACGTGATGCGGTATTTGGCCGTGTAGCAGAGCGTTCCCTTTCCGATATCGCCTTAAGTGTCTTTAAACATCTTCATAAATTAGATTTGGATTTTCACCTTTCACGACGCACCGGTGGTTTAAGTCGTGATATCGAGAGGGGGACCAGTGGTATCGCTTTTATGCTTCGATCAGTGGTTTTCAGTGTAGTCCCCATTTTTATCGAAGTGATCTTAGTGGCAGTCGTATTGTTTGTGAAATTTGATCCTTACTTCTCAATTATTGTGGTGAGCTCTGTGGTGTTATATGTCGGTTTTTCCATTTGGGTCACAGAATGGCGCACCGAATATGTTCGTAAGGCTAACTTAAAGGACAGTGCTGCCAGTAGCAAAGCTATCGATAGCTTGCTGAATTTTGAAACAGTCAAATACTTTAATAACGAAACATATGAATCTAACCGTTATCAACATAACCTTCGTGAGCGCGAAAATGCGAAAGTTAAAAACCATCTATCCTTAGCGGCACTCAATAGCGGTCAGGCTCTTATTATTGCAGGTTCCATCACAGCTATGATGTTCTTAGCAGCGCAACGGGTAGTGGCTGGAGAAATGACCCTGGGTGATTTAGCGATGGTTAACGCGTTTATGATTCAGGTGTTTATACCATTAAATATTTTGGGATTTGTTTATCGAGAAATTAAGCGTTGCCTTGCCGATGTTGAGAGTATGTTTAAGCTATTAAACATTGAGGCGAAGGTGAAAGATGTGGATGGTGCAGAACCTTTGTCGAAGCAGGCCGATGGGATCAGCTTTAATAGTGTAGATTTTGCTTATCATGAAGATCGACCGATTTTAAAGAACGTTAACTTTGTGGTTCATCCTGGTGAGAAAGTAGCGATAGTCGGCCCCAGTGGAGCAGGTAAGTCTACTATTGCGAGATTACTTTTTCGTTTTTATGATCCCAGCGGTGGCGTAGTTCAGATCGGAGATAAGGATATATCCAAAGTCACCCAAGCCAGTTTGCGTAAAATGTTAGGTGTAGTTCCCCAGGATACCGTCTTATTCAACGATACCCTGATTGAAAACATTCGTTATGGTCGGACTGATGCTAGTGATGAAGATATTGATAAAGCAGCAGAGCTAGCGTACCTGAAACCCTTCATTAAAAGCTTGCCAAAAGGATATGAAACTCAAGTGGGAGAGCGGGGCCTCAAAGTATCCGGCGGAGAAAAGCAGCGTATTGCGATCGCAAGAGCTATCCTCAAGGATCCAAAAATTTTGATTTTTGATGAAGCTACCTCATCTTTAGATTCAGAAAGTGAAAAAGCCATACTAAAAGCACTCAATAAAGTAGCTGCAGATAAAACCACTGTGATAGTTGCCCATAGACTCTCTACTATCGTCGACTCTGATCGGATCTTGGTGCTAAAAGAAGGCAAGATTGTCGAACAGGGCAATCATGTTGAGTTGCTCGCCAAAGCTGGTGAATATGCCAAGTTATGGCAATTACAACAACATGAAGATGATGAATAAGCCGCGCAGCAGCGGAGAATAGCGGTAGTCAGTAATTAGACTAACTTTCGGCTATGTTGAAGGATGTTGTCAAGTAGTCTATGTTCAAATAACAAGCATAAATAGCCTTGGGTTACCGAGAGAATAAAGTGTACCTAAAGAATTCACTTTGCATTAATCATTCATGTACAAGCAAGACACGATTAAAGACACATAGTTAATAGCAGTTCCAACTTGCCCAGGCTGTCCAAAATAATAAAAGCGTCACCGGAGGCCCCAATTGACTAAAGCACTTCTCAACAATACTAGCCATTCCATTCTTAGAATGGAATGGCTAGCCGCCGGCTTTCTCAGCATTCTCTCTATAGTGTTTTTAACCAGCGGCTGTGTTGGTTCAGATACTACAGAATATGAAGAGGAGATTGATTTTGATGATCCTGAACTTCCTGCTCGTCTAACCAGAGCATTTGAAACCTGGGTTGATGAACGTGGAATTTATGGTTCTGCAATTTCTATTGTCGCTGGTGACTTTGAGTGGACTAGTGAAACCGGTGTTGTCCTGCTAGATGAGTTCCCTGCCTACGATACCAGTACGGTACAAAGAGTGGGTAGTGCCACTAAACCAATGACTGCAGTTATCATCCTGCAGCTAATAGAAGAAGGGTTGTTAACTCTCGATACCACCATGGATAATTATTTTCCAACCTATCCGAACGCAGATCAAATTACCGTTGAGCTGTTGTTACGCCATCGTAGCGGCATCTACGATGTTACTCTCGACGATCTAAGTTTTATCGGATACATTCAGGGTAATGGTACCACTTGGATCGAGGTGGAGGATCTATTGTTATGGACATACGACAGCGGCGGCTCAATTCCTAGCGAAATTAATTCCCTGCGTGAGGGAGGACTAATTCCGAGAGGACCTGCGTGTGCGCCAGATGCATGTGTGCATTACTCGCAACCTGGTTATCAGGTACTTGGTTATATTATCGAGTCGATTACCGGCCAGTCGGTACAAGATGTTTATGAAGAACGAATTTTCGAACCGCTTGGTATGGGTAGTACTTTCCTACCTAGAGTTGATCAAACAAATCCTCCTATTGGCTACACCAATGTATTTGGGCTCTTATCTAGTAAAATTGCCACTAATCTGATACTGCCTTCTTTAAATAGCTTTAATAGTTCTGCGTTGACTGCTGGGGGCGTAAACTCAAACGTAGATGACTTAATGATCTTTATGCAGGCATTGATGAAAGGCCGGCTTGTGTCCTCAAACTCATTGGATCTAATGCAAGACTGGATGCTTTGGTGGGAAGATGAAGATGCATCTGTTAAACGTTGGGATTATGGAATGGGTTTGAATATCGCTTACCATGATGACGGCGAAGATTACGTGTCGATTCGACACGGGGGTAGTGTTCCTGGCAGCGGTTGTGAAATGCTTTATTTTCCCGAGTGGGATATGTACGTCACGCTTACCCGAAATACTGATCAGGATAGTGTGGCGAGTTCTACGCCTCGTATCGAGGAGCGCCTTGTTAGGGCTATTAGGAAAGAACCGTTTGTGAAGGATCGCGACACAGTGGAAGAATAAACCTTCGTTTATAGAACAATGCTGGTTGGATTTGGGAAAATGTCTTGCTGACCCAAACCCAACCAGAGTCTATAGGATGTGGTTAGGGAAAATTTGCAATAGCAGTATCTCTATCAAAGTACCAATCAACAGCTTGATCAACAGTGCAAGTGATGACGGTATCGATTCCTGCGCTGGTTACGCAAAGCTTTAGATGATCTTCTTCCACTTGAAGGATGTTGTAGTGGAACCGGATGCCCTGTCCAAAACTGAGCACCCCAATAATGCCGTTGGAAGTTACGATGCTGTAGGCGGTAGTGACCTGAATATTATTAAACTCGTCGTATACCGTCACCGTCGTGCTTGTAATACCATTGGCAAAGCTGAGTGAAGTGAGGTAGTCAGTAGCTGTTTCACTATCAAAGCTTTGCTCGAAGAACGTTTTGTCTTGTAAATAGCTCGAGCTAAACCCTTCAGCCGCTGTAATGTCAGTGTACTCGTTGTTATCGTTGCCAGAATTACTTCCACCACCTTGTGGTATCTCATTGGTGCTTGCGCCGTTGCCCACCTCTTGACCTTCGCCCGAGCCGCCGTTGCCTTGTTGATCTTCGTCCGAGCTTGAGCTCGAGCCGCCATTGCAACCGATTAAAAGAACTGGGACTGTGAATAATAGTGTTAGAATGAATCCTTTCATGGATGCCATTGATGGTTCTCCGGTAACGCGAGAGTATTAGATGAGTCCATTATCTATACCCATTACCCAAGTGCAAACCGCGAAGTGTGAAATTTTGTTGAGAGCACCAAGAAGAGGTGTACCTCTCCTTGGTGAATACAGGGATGGCTAGGCTTACTTTACTTTCCACTTGGTGAACATTTTGCCCACCAAATAAGGCGTTAAGCCAAGGGCGCTTTTTACGAAATCTTGCTTGTCTCGTGGATAGGCAAAACGCTGAGCATTTAGCAGTGCTTTGTAGGAGTTTTCGTTAAACGGATACCACCACAGGTTACGTTTAGCAGGCAGAATATCCCAGTTGATGGCTTTTGCGTGAGTCATTTCTAGGAGACCTTCGGGTCCATGTGTACGACCTAGACCTGAGTGCTTCCAACCGCCCCAAGGCATTTCTGAAAGACCATGGGTATAAAGGTGATCGTTAATTGTGGTGACACCAGATTCTAGTGCTTCTGCAATCGCGCGACCACGTTTAACGTCTTTCGTCCATACCGAAGAAGTCAGTGCCAGGTGAGATTTGTTGGCTAGCTCAATCGCTTCTTCGATATGGCTAAACTTCATCACCGGAATCACTGGGCCAAAGGTTTCATCTCTCACCAGTAGCATGTCTTCAGTGGTGTCTACCATTAACGTTGCAGGATGGAAGAAACCGTTCTGTGAACCCACGGGGCGAGATTGAGCCACAATGCGAGCGCCTTTTTGTAACGCTTCTTCTACATGCTGCTCAACGGTATTTAACTGGCCTCGAGTAGTAACAGCGCCAATGTCCACTTGGTGACTAGTGTCTTGACCATGGCGTAGTGATTTGGTTTTCTCAGCCAGCATCGCTACGAATTGATCGTAGACGGTTTCGTGCACATAGACACGCTCGACACCACCGCAAGACTGGCCAGCATTCTGGAAGCCTGCCCAGGCAGCCCCATTGGTGGCACGTTCAAGATCAGCATCATCCAATACAATCATTGGATCGTTGCCACCCAGCTCAAGAGAAAGCGGGGTTAAGGTTTTTGCTGCTTGTTCCATAAGTTGTTGGCCGACACCAACAGAACCGGTGAAAAAGATTTTATCGATGCCATTTTCAAGGAATGCTTCCGATACTGAACCGCCAGATCCAACCACTTGCTGGAATAGTCCTTTAGGTAAGTTACCGGCTTCAACGATGCGACTGATTGCTTGGCCAACTAAAGGCGTAGCGGCTGCTACTTTTAGCATAATGGCGTTACCTGCCATCAAGCCCATAATAATTTCGCCGAAAGGAATGGAGAGAGGGTAGTTCCAAGGGCTGATAATTCCTACAACACCAAGTGCTTTGCGTTGCATAACGCTTTTCTTGTTAAAGAACAAAACGCTATCGATGGGGATCTTCTTCTCTTTTAGTACTTTTTCTGCATGTCTTGCATACCAGTCACAGGCGAGGGTACAGGGCAGAACTTCGGTGCCGAGTGCATCGGTGAGTGTTTTACCATTGCTCTTGCTCACTACCTCAGCAAGATCTTCTGCATGTTCAACAATATAGTCCCGCATGCGGCGAATGGCTTTCGCACGTTGTGCAAAGGTTCTTTGCTCCCAGATTTTTTGTGCTTGGCGTGCGGATTCGATCATCGCAGGCACTGTGCTCATATCGGTGTTGGCCACCTGACCGATTTCTTCACCGGTTGCTGGGTTATAAGCAATGGTATAGCCGGGGGACGATATAGTTTGAGATGCAGTCATGATGTTTCTCTCCGAGGTCTTGTTCTTGTCCATTTTCCTAACTTGCATGTAGCCGATCCTGCTATTTCAGGAACTTGGTGTTTTTGCATTCTGTTTTTAAATAACGTGCTGTCGACGTTTATACATTGAAGCCAAAAATGTGACTCTGTTAATGAACGCGAGTCAGATGACGAATGATTTAATCATATAGTCGCAAGGGGGTGAACATATGTTCGTGACTATGTGTTCACACGGCATTAGCGCAAGGGTTTTGGCGATGGGGGACATCCTTGTGACTATTCCGACTTTGTGCAGCTAAATCAAAGTCGTTAGTGTCAGTTGTAAGAGCCATTGGCTAGCCGTCCTTGGCTGAGTTCTTTCCTGAATCGATCTTGCTATACGTTAAGAGCGGTCTGGAAATGGCATACTGAATTTTCTATCTCCCCAGCGTTTGCAACCACTATCGCTGGTGGGGAAACCAAATAATTTCTTAGTAAATGAGAACTCACCACCCGCTTGTCCAGAAAATTCGCTTACCACTTCGCCGGTCGTTTTGTTGGTGATGGTGCCAGTGACACTAGGAAAGTGCTCCTGGATAAAGTAGATACGGGTACCGATGGTTTTGTCCGATAGCATCGGCGCTTGGCGCTCACCAATTTCTACCTCAGCTTCAATTAGATAATCATCATTCTCTGCTTTTAATACGGTGTTTTGCGGCACACATTGTTGTGCTCGAGAGTCCCATTGCCAGTCTGGGTGTATCCAACCGAATTCATTACGAGTGGGGCGGAATCGTTGCGCGACTAACTCACCGTTGTCGTAGAAGCTAACATCCAAAAAATCTAACTCTTTTGAACGATGGTAAGTCTGCATCACCATCAGCACGCCATCTTCGTGATCTTCTGAGAATACTAAGAAATCCCAACCGTCGATGGACAGCAAATATCGGCCCCAAGAGTTTTCACGATAGCCTTTTCCATCAATATCAATTTCTTCACCGGTGCTTCTTACCACGACTTTACCCACCACATTAGTGCGCGGCCACATAGCATCTACGGTCCAGATTTCGCTTTTAAAAATTCCCACATCAGTGCTTGGCCCTAAAGTAAAGGCGGCATCATCTCCATGACGCAAATAATCACGGTCTTTCATACCTTGAGTTACGATAAGATCCCATTCGAAATCCGCAGAACGTCCCGCCAAACGTAATGCTGGCTCAGCATCTAGTTCAGGGGTAAAAGCAGGTTCAATCAAAGCATACAGCTCTTGATCATCGCTCTCAGCGTACATATAGCGCTCTGTGTCACTGACTTCCGTATTCACCAAACCAAAGTTGTGATAGTTGGCCACTGGGATTTGGTGGTCCACTTCACCCACGAAAGCCGCGTTGCCACCATTGGGGACTATTTCCAAGACACCGTCCATACGGCCACGGGGATTAGCTAGCACATAGCCGACGATGCCAGCGAAGCGTCCATCATGGTTATGCACCATAAAATAGTCCCACTCGAAGGACACCACATCGAGCCAATTAGCTTGTTGATAATCGTTTTGAAGAATGCGCCAGCCTAAGGTCGGGTTTTCGAATCCCTCGTCGTAGATCCCGGCGGATACAGATGTGCTCAAAGCACAGGTAGAGCTGAGTAGCAAACTACTCGCAATTATTTGCAATTGACGTTTCATTGTTAACACTCCATAAATTTCCCAAAGACTTGTGTGCGCAAGCGGGTTATGGGTGTTAATTGAACAGCGAACGAGCGTATTTATACATGATCCTTGGGCTAAAGCACAATGGCCAACTCGCTCACCCGGCATTGGCAGAATCTGACAGGCGCTGAGATCACTGAAAAAGTTCTGATTTCAATCAAGCATTATTCTGTGGCACTATGGTACCATTTTCGGGGTTTAATACTGGGATTAGGTGCAGTTATGCTGGGTATTGCTAGAATAATCTCTTGCCCCTCAAACACTTAACAACAAGAATAACTAATCCACTGCTAGGAGACAGATAGTGGCTAAGGTCTATGAAACTGAAGTAGCAATTATTGGCGGCGGTATTGCGGGGATATCGACGGCGCTTGAATTGCTAAATAAAGGAATTTCCTGCCTGATCTTGGATAGGGATATACCCGCTAGATTTGGTGGGTTAGCCAGGGATGCCTTTGGTGGCATGGCACTGTGCGGCACACCTTTGCAGAAACTCAACAAAATTAAAGATTCACCGGAATTACTGCTAAGTGATTGGCACGCTTTTGCTGACTTTTCAGAGGATGATGTCTGGCCTAAGAAATGGGCTGAAATGTACGCGCAGCGAAATAACGCCGATGTCTATCAGTGGCTCCAGTCCCAAGGTGTTAAGTTTTTTCCTGCAGTGAACTGGGTTGAGCGGGGTGATTTTGCCCCCGGAAACTCTGTGCCCCGTTATCACATTGTTTGGGGCACTGGTTGGGAATTGACGGAAGTATTAATTGCCCGTCTTAACGACCATCAGCATAGCGATAAGCTTGAAACTAAGTTTGAACACTTTGTAGAAGATTTTGTTGTTGAAAACGGTGAAGTGAAAGGTTGCCACGGGGTGGATGAATCTAGCGGTGAAGCTTTCGAAGTTAAAGCGAACACGGTAGTCGTGGCCACCGGCGGCATTAATGGCAACTTGGATAAAGTCAGACAAAACTGGCCTGAAGATTGGCCAGCACCACCGGAAACCATCCTAAATGGTTCTCACCAATATTCTGATGGCCATATCCATGATCAAGTAGCTAGTCAGGGTGGCAACATTACCCACTTAGATTGGCAATGGAACTATGCTGCGGGTATTAAGCACCCCAAACCAAGAGTGCCAAATCACGGACTAAGTTTAATTCCACCTAAGTCGGCTTTATGGATGGATTGTCGTGGCAATCGAATTGGTCCCAGGCCAATGGTGACTGGATTCGATACCAATAAACTCTGTGAGCGGGTGTGTGAACAGGAAAAAGGTTATACCTGGCAAATTCTTAACAAGAAAATCGCACGTAAAGAGATTTCCATTTCTGGTTCAGAACACAACCCTTCCATAAAAAACAAACAATTAATCAAATTCCTGAAAGAGATCTTGCTGGGAAATGATGAACTATATGAATACCTCACCACTGAATGTGAGGACGTTGTTGTAGCCCATTCATTGGCCGAGTTGGTAGAGAAAATGAATGCCTTAACCGGTGAGAGTTTGGTGAGCTTGGAAAACTTGCAGCGCGATATTGGTAATTATGATCAGCAGATCGATCGTGGTGCCACCTTTCATGATGATGAACAGCTAAGATTAATTGAGCATGCGCGCCGCTGGAAAGGTGACAAAGTTCGTACCTGCAAATATCAGAAAATTTTAGATGAAAGTGCTTTCCCTCTTGTCGCTATTCGCGAATTCCTTGTTAGCCGTAAAAGTATGGGCGGTATTCAAACCGATCTTTGTAGTAGGGTGTTAGACACAGAAGGCAATCCAATGGAAAATTTGTATGCTGTGGGGGAAGCTGCGGGATTCGGCGGTGGTGGAGTTTGTGGTAAGCGCTCTTTAGAAGGCACTTTCCTGTCTTTATGCGTTTTATCTGGTCGCGTTGCTGGTCGACATTTAGCGGGCGAGAGTATGCCCTAGCTTTTTATAGGAAATTAAAATAACCTCTGAATCAAAATGCTATATAAGAACGCCGAAGCTGTGAAAAGGGTAAAAGCCTCACAAAGCTAAGAAAGCAACATAGCTTGAAAGGATAGGGAACATTATGAAAAAGACCGGCGCTTGGTTAGTGCGTTATGGGCTAGAACAAGTGGGAGTGCGTTTCACCTTTGGTATTCCCGGTGTTCACAACACTGAGATTTACGACGAGCTAAACAAGTCCGAACAAATCACCCCAGTATTAGTGACTCATGAAGCCGGGGGTGCCTTTATGGCAGAAGCTTTAGGTAGAGTTTCTGATTCTATTGGGGCGCTAGTTATCGTGCCTGCAGCAGGCGCTGCCTATGCCAGTGCTGGAATAGGAGAAGCCTATTTAGACGGTATTCCCTTATTGGTTATTTCCGGCGGCACTCGCACCGACGTCCCTTATCGCTATCAGCTTCATGAAATGGATCAGCTGTCGATGATGTCAGCGATGACAAAACGAACTTACAAAGTCGAGCATCATAATCAAATTGTTCCCACTATTTTTGAGGCTTACCAAACGGCTGTTCAAGGTGAGCCTGGACCAGTGTTTTTGGAAGTGCCAGTAAATATTCAGTTGTTCACTGGCGAAGTGGGTGAGCTACCGGTATTCAATCAAAGGAAGCCATCTTACGATGTGGATCTCCAGAAGATTCAAGAAGCTGCTGAGCTACTAAGTCGTGCTAAAAAGCCCGGTATTTTCTTGGGTTGGGGTGCGAAAGAATGCAGCGAAGTTATGGAGCAGATCGCGGAGCATTTAAATGCGCCTGTTTCTACAACGTTACAGGGCTTAAGCGTTTTTCCTGCTAATCATCGCTTACATACTGGAATGAGCTTTGGGCCATCCTCGGTACCCGCTGCGGAAAATGCATTTAAAGATTGTGATTGTATGTTGGCTGTGGGTACGCGTTTTGGCGAGATCTGCACTGGTAGTTTTGGCGTGTCGGTGCCTGAGAAATTAATTCATGTGGATATCAATCCTCGAGTTTTCCATGCTAATTTCCCGGCTACCATAGCGATTGAAAGTGATGCCAAGCCGGCCATGGAAGCGCTAGCCAAAGAACTCAGTTCGCGTTCCAAGCCAGTAAATGATCGCGATAATATCGCTTTGCAAATAGGTCGCGATAAAGCTGATTATTTTGCTGAATGGCA
>JAKSAW010000258.1 GCA_022361455.1 Pseudomonadales bacterium
GTGCAACTGCGCGCCAGCGACGGCTTGAACTTCACGCGCGCCGGACAGCGCACGCTCGCCTTCTTCGTCGAGCGCCAGCTTGAAGAGATTTTTGGGGGCATCTCGCCGCTCCTGGCCGCCACCGACCCGGCCGCCCTGGAGGCGGGCGAGGACGGGCCGCAGATCGGCCCGATGGTATCGCTCGACGCGCTGGCGATTGCCGGCGGCGAGGCGCTGGCCAGCGGCGCCGCAAATGAGGCGGAAGAAGGCGAGGGCGAGACCATGGCGGATGCGATCGCCCGGCGGCTGGCCGGCGAGGCTCCGGTGCCTTTGGGCCGCGCCGATTCCTATGTGTGGCCGCCGCCGAGCCCGCGGCCCGCCGAGGCGGAAGCGGCGCTGCCGGGCGCGCCCGACGCTGCGCCGCCGCTCTGAAGCGTTATCGTGCTCTCTGGATCGCTCTGTGCTCTGCTTCTTTTGGAGCATGATCTTCTCCGAGAACCGGTGCCCATCCCCGCCTTCGCGGGGACATGCTTTCGGGATCATGCTGTAGTTCAGCGCGGCAGGGTGGTCTTGCCCATCAGCGCCATGTCGACGGCGTGCGCCGCCTGGCGGCCCTCGCGAATGGCCCACACCACCAACGACTGGCCGCGGCGCATGTCGCCGGCGACGAAGACCTTCGGATGGGAGGTGCTGTAGTCCTCGTCCGTGGCGTTGACGTTGCCGCGCCGGTCCAACTCAAGCCCGAGCTCTTCGATCATCCCGGCATGCACGGGCGATACGAACCCCATGGCGAGAAGCACCAGATCCGCCTTCAGCTTGAACTCCGTGTCCGGGACCGGCTGGAATTTCTCGTCGGCGCGCGCGCAATGCAGGCGCTTCACACGTCCGTCGCGGCCGGAGAAGCGCGTCGTCACCACGGCGAACTCGCGCTCCGCCCCTTCCTCCTGGCTTGAGGAGGTGCGCAGCTTCAACGGCCAGTTCGGCCAGGTGAGGAGCTTGTCCTCCTGCTCCGGCGGCATCGGCA
>JAKSAW010000279.1 GCA_022361455.1 Pseudomonadales bacterium
AGAACATAGTGCTTTAGATCAAGTACCATGAGGGCGCATAGTAAGCACCAGATACCACCGACAGCTAATTGCATATTCACAATGGCAGTTAAACTAGCTGGCTGAATAATCAGGAATGCCAGTGCTAGCGTACCACTGCAGCACCCCATGAGAACCAAATCTAAACCATGATCGCCACGTGCCCTAAGGTGCGTTGACACAAAGTCGGCAATCAAAGTGGGTATTGCTAGCAAGCACAACATGCTTGCGATCAGTAATGCAGTATCCCAACGGTTACCGAACAGTAGCTGTATATACCATTCGGCCAACTGGGATTGAACGATAAACCCTAAGCATACTAATGCAGTGACTGCATAGGCCAAGCGCAATTCTTTTACCCAATTGCCAGTGCGTCGACGTTGACAAAGGAAAGGATAAACAGCACTTAGATAGGCGCTAGATAGCGTTTGGCCAATGCCGATGCTGGCACTTTTTGCGAAACTGTAGATACCAAAAATCTCAGGAGACAACAATCTTGCGGCAAAAAGAGAATCAGCTTGCCAACGGAATGATTTAAGGGCTTCGCTACCGAATATTTTAAGTGAATCTCTCACCAACCCCTTCATAACATTGGCATCGTATTGCGGCTCAACGCGTTTACTACTCGATTGCCAAAATAGGACTACCCAGAATAACGCCGCAGCCACTTTCGCAAAGGCCACAATCAAAATGCTTTCGTAGATGAAAACGCCCACAGCGACAAACAAGTTTTCGAAAGCAACACATAGCCCAGAAGCAATACCGTAGTAACGCATTCGATTTGCACGCTGCAGCATAAAGACCTTAACTGTCACTAAGGGATAGATCAGATGACTGATCGCCATCAATTGAATTAAGACGGCTAAGTCATAGTTGTTATAAAACTGAGCCAGCAAGCCTGCTGTCGTATACTGTACGATCGCGACAAACACGTTCACCCCCCACTGCAATAGGATGGCATTCGCACATAGTTTATCGACCTGTTCCTCTTCACATTGAATGATCTTTGCGCCTACACCTAGGCGAGTGAGAATACGAAATAGCTCGTGACACACCAAAGCCAGCATTACTGTACCGTAATGTACGTTGGTAAAGTATGAAGCCAGTACAAAGAGAGTTACCAACCGAGAGGCCCTCGCCATACCTTCGGACACCATCATCCAGGAGACATTACTAGCCAGTTGCTTCAGCGCTTTCATAGCATAACCTCGAAAGATTGATAGCGCTTCAAAGCCTCTTTGTGTAACTCGTCTAACGCAGATGAGTAATCTCGTTGATTGTTAGTGTCAACTCGGCCAAAGCATCGTTTGCTAACAGCCAGCACATAATGCTGCACTCTGTAGATCAAGTTATGAATCCAGAAAGGTTGATAGCGTGATTGCATAGGCCCTGCACTGTAGTGACGTATATAGTCACGTAAATTAAAAATGTGATTGTTATTCCATTTTTTATTCAGAATTTGCACACAATCGGAATTTTTCGCAAAATGAATAACGTTAGCGTTTTCGCCCCAATCTACGACATCATGCTCAGGCATTGTTTCGCCAACGCTCTGAATTAAATTCGTAAAGAATTGATGAGAGCTTCTTTCATTCTTTGCAATAATAACGCCAGAATTTATCTCACCACTGTAGCCTAAACCCACATAAATCGACTTGTTAGGACAAAACACAGATTCAACACAGGGAGAGTCAATAGATACTTCGGTATCTGCATCCAGGAACATTACCCACTCATAACCCGCTTCTAAGGCCGATCGGAGCAAGAATATTTTAAGCCATGCTACCTCTATACCAAGATAGCTACTCGAAGGCTCGGTAACTAGTTCATAGTGATATCCATGCCTGCGAGCATAAGCCCTATGGCTATCAAACAAAGGTCGATAACGCCACTGGTAACCATTTAATGCTACTGAAAAAACTAGTACCTTGGTGCGGTCCATGGTTGGTTATGCCCCTGACTGAAGTGAGGAAAGGGACATACCTTTCTTCATAATTTGTTGAAAAAGAGGCTTTGGTAAAAATGAAAGCAAAGCACATGCATAGGTTATAATGGTTTTCTTAGGATCCTTTAATAAGATTCTGGCATCGTGACCTATAGACTGGTTGATCAACTTCAACGCTATTTGGGGGTCACCATTTTTTATCGCTCTTCTGGCTAAGTAACGCTTTTGGTAAGCTGCACCAAGAGAGAACCATTCTTCAAAGAATTGCTCGTTCAACGGAATATTCTTTTCCACTGACTTTAACCAGTAATCATATTGACGCTCTAAGTTGGCGGATAAACCACCCGAATGAATACGGTAGTATGTTAATGGTTCTGCAATACCGGCAAACTTATAGTTGCTCGTTAATGCAATTCTTAACCAAAAATTAACATCCTCTGATTGTCTTAGAGACTCATCGAAGAACTCGCGTCTTACTTCTTCTCCGTGCTCCACTTGTCGGGACATCTCAAGTAGCAATGATTTTCTTAACACGACAGAGGAACCATTACCTACTGGATTTTTACAAAACACATCTAGCGCAGTAACATCATCCAATTGTGGAAACTGGCCAATGCCGAGCGGCTTATCAAATTCATCAATAAATAATGACGATGAGTAGCTGACGCCGATTTTTATATCTCTTTGTAAATGATAGAAGTGCTGCTCAAGTTTTCTTGGATGCCAAATATCATCCGCATCGAGCAAGCCAACAAAAACACCTCGACTAGCATTAATACCGGAGTTACGCGCACCGGCTAGCCCCCGATTCTCTTGATTAACGATACGGATGCGAGGGTCGTCGTATTCCCTTACGATATCCATAGATCCATCTGGCGTCTCGTCATTTACACATATAACCTCAAAACTTTTAAACGTTTGCTTCAATACAGATTCCAATGTCTTCCTTAAGTAATCCTCAGCTTTATAGATAGGAATCACAACTGAGAATATAGGCATTGCAGACCGGTCACTCATTTTATTAACCCTCATTGAATCCATAAGAAATGCTATCGCCATCCACCTCCACAATCACTTTGTTTTCAATACCCACAACATCAATAACAAGAAGCAGTTGCTGATCGTTCTTAAACAAATTAACGGTTCTAGTAAAATCACCATTCACATCGGTTATGCCTCTCGCTACTAGCGATGCCTCATCCAACAATTCATCACTCCATTCCTCTACTTCTTTTGATATGGAGTAAACAAGCACCACTGCGTCTGCTAGATCAGAACCATCCATGTCTTTTGCACTTACCTCAACCTCTACTAAGCGACTAAACTGGAAACCGAAGTTTGGCTCAACATAAAGCTCGCTAGAGTTTTCGGCCTCTACCAGCATTCTCTCACCATCGGGAGCAAATGAATCATCACCGTTGTTGGCGTCGGTCGGAACCAGGTCAGTACTAGGCTGCTCAACGTCTACGGTGCCAGTATTATTATTGGAACTTGACTTGCTATCACTAGAGCCACCGCCGCCACCACCGCAGGCAATTAACAGGCTGGTAGCGATCGCTAAGGATGTGTTGCGTAACAATTTAGCTTGGAAAGTTTCATTTTTGTTCATTGCATTGTCTCCTGAAGAGTATTCAAACATTAAAATTGATGTGTTTCGCGACCAGTTTCAAACCAGTTTTGATTTTCGCTACCGGATGATTCGACCCATCCTTCGTAGTCAGGAAACGCCCATAACACATCTATGTATTCCCTCGGGTGATTCCAGGAGTCAGGTAGCATCAATGCCCAAGGAAGGTTGTTTTCATTGCGGAAATAACGGCCAGTTTCAGGATCTGAAGTATCATCACGCTTACCGAATTGAGTCACATCGAATAAATCGGTTGGCGGATAATCCGCAAGGTGAATTTCACGCCCACGATAGTTAGTTCTGAAAATAAAGTAATCAAACGCGTTGTGGCTAAGTGAGGTAATACCTTCGTTAAAATAGACATCTAATTCGAATGCAACCGGCTCGAATCGAGTGCAGCTAACTAAGGTATTGAAATGTTGGCAGCTACCACTTTCATTGGTAGTGGTAAAATCATGAGTATCACGCCATAACTGCATCACGAGATCGGTTTGGTCGGCTTCAGCGCTTTTTGCATAGGTTTCGCCTTGAATGCTCAAGTTCGCGGATTTTAACAACAAGGGAGAAACGTCCATTAAGCGAAGCGCGAAACCATTGTGATAGGCGGCGCCCCTGGCATCAATGAAACCAAAGACTTTAAAACCTGATACTTCATTCGCTGCGTTATAGATGACTTGCAAGCGTTCACGAACAACTAAATCATTCATGTCGTAATCGCCATTACTAGGCCAGTTGTCTTCGTAGGCTAGCGTCATCCAACTGTCAGCACCCGGATAGTAACTGCTAGAAGCTCGCTCATAATCGTTGGGAAATTCATCATCAGCATCGATAACGCCATCAGCATCACTGTCATTCACATCAGGTACAAAGGTTAGATTTTCAGTTTGTATAGCGGCTGGAGGATTAGCTTTTACCGAAAAAACCGCATCATTGAAGTCGTTGTCACCCCAAGTCCTCGGAAGATCTTCAAAGCCAATAATAACTTCTTGAACTTCCTCATCGTATAGCAACACATTGTGCTGACGTAGGTTAGGATCTGATTCTGGGTTTAGACCAGTAAGCGAATAATAGTAAGGAACTTTATTGCTCTTAACACCCGTGTAGTACGAGAAACCATTCGCGGCGATAAAGAACCCAATTGAAGTACCCGCTGGAAAGGTGCCAATACTTAATCGATGACCATTGGTTAGATGCGGATAAGACAAGTTAGGAAATACAATCGTCTCTTGTACTTGTTCAGCAGTCGTGGGTGGATTTTCCGGATCAAATGTGAAGTAACCAAATGAGTTCTTGTATCCAGCACCTTCGTGAATAAAGGTGATAAACACTTCAGCCTCTTCGGTTAACGTGATGTTAGCTCCTTCATCATTAGTTAAGAAAGAATAGTTAACATGAGCCTCAGGCAATGCATTATTGATTCGTTGAAAGAACTCAGATGGGTATTCAGGGCGGCTATAAGTTAACCCTTGCGGCTTACCTGTATTTTGATTATAGCCCTGTGGCCATGGAGCTTCTGTTAGAAAGCTCCAAACATAACTGCCGTCTTCATAGTTCCAGCTCAGCGCTGGGGCCGAAGTGGCAACTAGACTGCAGAGTGCGATCGATCGTAGTAAGGGTTTTGATTTAATTAGCATCGTTAGGCTCCCAACCTGTGATAAAAACATAGTTGGGGTATTGCGCAAACTGTGCCAACTCAACAATATCAACTCAAGCTATTGATATTGATAAATAAAATGAAGATTACGGAATAAAGTACGAAAAAATAATATGATATTAGCGAGACAAATATCGCGATATGAAAATAGTTTTCTTATTTTGAAAACCGCTATTCCCAGCTTTGAATTTTACGATACAAAGTCGATGGGCTTACCTGTAATAAACCTGCAGCACGAACCACGTTGCCATCACAGTGATCTAGTGCATTCTTAATAGCTAGTTCCTCAGTTTTCGCTAGCGATTGTATATCTGTAGATGTTTGAGGGGATTCCATATGCTCACTGTCGGTAGCACGACGCCTTTCATTATCCCCAGATCCCACTGCTGTAGCTTCCTTCTCGGGATTTAAATCAGAGAGTCTGATTGACAGTACATTTGCCAGGTCCTGGTCGGTTATCAACGGGCCATCTGACATAATCACAGCACTGTGAATGCCATTTTCAAGCTGTCGAACATTACCAGGCCAGCTATATGATAAAATTACTTTCTCCGCATCAGATGAAAAGCCAACCAGCACCTTACCTTCTGATTCCGAGAACTTTTTTAGAAATTCTTGGGCAAGCACTAAGGCATCGTCTTCCCTATCTCTTAAAGGCGGCAGAGAAATAGAGATAACGTTAAGCCTGTAATATAAATCCTCACGAAGCCGTTTCTCCTCCACCGCTTTTAAGGGATCTCTATTCGTTGCACAAACAAAACGAATATCAACCTTCTCAACCTTGCCACTGCCTACTTTTTGAAAGGTTCCTGTTTGGATGAACCTTAGTAGCTTAGATTGGAGATTAATATCCATTTCCGCCAACTCATCGAGAAATAGAGTGCCACCGTCTGCCAACGTGGCGGCGCCATCACGATTACTGTTGGCACCTGAGAACGCGCCTTTGACATGGCCAAATATTTCCGACTCCATTAGCTCGCTAGGAATAGCCGCACAATTTATCGCAATGAACGGTTTATCTGACCTACCACTGTATTGATGGGCCGCACTGGCAGCTAATTCCTTGCCCGTGCCACTTTCACCCGTGATTAAAATAGACGCCTTACTCGGAGCAGCCTTCTCTAAAGCGCTGTAGACATGCTGCATAGCCATGGAACTACCCAAAAAGTCACCAAAGCTTTCCTTGTGGCTGGCTTTATATCTCGCGACAGTCCGCCGCAACAATGCTCGCTCGGCAATAACCTGCTGGGTAAATATGGCATGATCTAAATGCTGAATCAGCTCTGCATCGTTCCAGGGTTTGTGTATAAACCCCCAAATACGGCCCTCATTTATCGCGGACATAATCATGTCTTCTTCACTAAAACCACTCAACACGATCCGCATTGTTTCTGGGTACTGTGACGATACTTGAGAAAGTAGCTGTTCGCCCGTCATTTCTGGCATTTTCATATCAGAAACCACAACATCGACAGGTGTATCTTCTAGGATCTTAAGCGCATCTGCACCGCTGTTGGCGAACAAGCATTCGTAGGGGGTTTTACGCATTAAACGCTTTATGGCAGAAAGAATATTATCTTCATCATCAACAAAAAGTATGGTCGCCATTTTTTCCATAGGTTTAAGAGTTCCCAGAGATTACCTAACGTTAAGACTAGTTTATTTATGATTCAGCGGTAAGTGAATCGAGAATCGAGAGTACTCACCCCACTTTGAATCAACGTCTATAAAGCCAAAATGTTGCTTTACAACCGCTTGGCTAATGGTAAGTCCCAAGCCATTAACATAGTCTTTTGTGGTATAGAAAGGATCAAAAACACGGGTTAAATCGGATTCTTTGATACCCATGCCATCATCTTCAATAGTGATCAGAACATCATCGTAAACTACGCGGGCAGTTACTTTCACGACCCCTGATTTTGGCTTAGCCTGATCAGCATTGCGCAACACATTGACAATCGCTTGGCTGATTAAAGGCATTACCCCGTTAAATCTGGGTATTTCCTGAATGTCTAACTGAAATGAGGAATCAACGCTCTCTTCGTTTTCAACCAAAACCACACTGTGCTCAACACATTTCTTCAGATCGAAATCCTGAACCTGACTGGGATCTTGATTACTAAAATACTGAAGTCCCTGAACTATTCTTTTAATCCTTTGAGTGCCATTTTCAGTTTCTTTAAGCAAGCACTTGATATCTTCGTGGATAAATTCAAAGTCGAAACTCTCTTTAATTTCCGCGACTTTAGCGTTCACATCTTTTGGTACACCAGAAGAATGCTCGAGTGCTTCAAACACCTGATTAACCCCATCACACAAGTTTTCCACATATCCTCTGAGTGCCCCTAAATTACTGATCACATAGGCATTAGGATTATTGATTTCATGCGCTAAGCCTGCAGACAATTGACCAATGGACGCATACTTTTCTTGCGAAATCAGCTTTTGCTGTTGTTCAGCAACCTGATCTAGAGCATTCCTCAACGACTCGTTTTTCTCATAAAGCTCGCGTGCTTTCTCCTCAAGCCTGAGTTCAGCAACTTCTCGAGCTTTACGCTGAATCTCGTAGGCTCGTCGATAGTCCTCGCCACTATCCATTCTGGGTTATCCTCAATACACAACTATCAGCACCCTCGTGCATGCATTGTGTCTGACTCACTGAAACTTCAACACCGTAATGGCCTGCTGCACCCTTCAACAAACCTTCGGCCAAATAGCAGAGTTTACGATCAGATTCATAACGCAGGTCTGCGCTATTTTCAGTTCTTTCCAATACCGTAATTTTTGGAGGTCTCGCTTTTTCATCGAGTTTGTAAACTTCAATGTGAATAACACTACCGATACTTTCAACAAAATCGAGAAACGTTGTTTTCGAATCCGCGAATATGGGCGCGCTTTTGTGAAGAGCTGCAAAGAGATACTCTCCAAAACTTTTCAAAGCGTCGCTTGCGTCAACCTTAAGCCGGCTACAAATCGCTTCCACTAAACGATACAGGCGCTCATCATCGTAATTCATGGTGGCTGTGTACACACCGTCGTCACAGACTTCATCCAACAAGCTAAGCCAAGTATTTAAACCATGAGCTTCGCTGACCATATCACCCAAAGCAATAAAAACCGCACCTTTCATAACCTTGCACCTTTAATTAGATTGTCCCTAAAGGTTAATCAAAATTGATGCCAAGATTTAAAAACAGTCTTTATAAAAAAAACCACTGTAAACAACAACTTAAAACCAGACTCAACTTTTTGAATATCTTCTAGCTATTAGTCATATATTTTAGTTCGCAATAAGAGAATCGCTTTTTCAAATTGCAAAAAAATCCTTTGTTAATCACGGCATTAGGTCCAAAGGAATTTACAGCCCCTCCTGCAAAATCAAATTTTTCTTCATTGAATCAACAACATAGATATTTCTTAGAAAAATCGGCAAAGAAATTGCTCTATTACATTTAACTAATACCGTTATTTTCGATATGAGGAACTTGAAATGAATCCATGTGTACTCTTTGTAGACGATGAAGTGGGTATACTGAACGCGCTAAAACGGCAGTTTCGAGGTGGCGATTACAACGTCTTAACAGCATCAAGCGGTGCCGCGGCGTTGAAGATACTCGAAAATGAAAGCGTCGATCTCATCGTTAGCGATATGAGAATGCCACACATGGATGGTGCGGAGTTCTTAGCCAAAGCGAAAAAACTGGATCCAGAAGTCGTGAGGATATTACTAACAGGCTTTTCTGATCTAGAAGCAACCACTCGCGCAATCAATGATGGCGGTATTTTTGGTTATTTAACGAAGCCTTGGGACAACAAGCAACTAGTCGCGCTGATAAATTCCGGTATTGCACATCGAACCTCACTGCAGCAAAAAAACATGGCAGTGACCAGTGTTATCAAAGAAAGAGAAGCACTTAAAGATAAAATCAAGCACCAACAACGCGAAATGGCAATGGCCGACCAGTACGTCCGTGATGCCTATAACTCACTCCAAGATGGCTATAAGCGCATCGAGGAAGTCCTCGTTAACTTGCTAAACTTGAAGCACCCCAAGCAAAGAGAAATTAGCGAGCAGGTCGCTACGGTCGTTCAACAAATTGCGACCCAACTTTGCCTGAATGACCGAGAGAAGCAATTACTCAACTCTGCGGCGAAACTGCATTCAGTGGGAAAAATCAGCTTGGCAGACAGCCTGTTAAACAAACCAATCGTATCCTACTCAAAAAGCGAGCATGATGCTTATCTTGCTTACCCTTCGCTTGGAGCATGCACCTTATTATCATTTCCTCCCTATCAAGAAGTCTCAAAAATCATTACCTTACAAAAGGCTTATCTAGATGGATCGGGAACAGCTATCGATAAAGATCTATCTGACCTAACAATTTATTCTCGTATATTAATGGTCGCTATAGATTATGTTGATTTAAGAATCGGCGTGTTTGATTCGTTAAGAAAGGAACATGAGGAAGCGATCTATACCCTAGAATCATACGCACCACGTTACGATGAACGCTTAATCGCTTTGCTCAGCACGGTTACCATGGGCGTCAATGAAATTGAACAGGAAGTGGACATTCAAATCCCTGTTCAGTCACTGCGTCGCGGCATGATCTTGAACAAAAACATCTACACGCCCTCGGGCACACTGTTGCTTAAAAAGGATACACGTTTATCGGTTTCAGTGATCGATCAATTGCAGAGAATTCAAAAAAACATCAATGAAACACTTATTGCCAGCGTTAGATTCGACGTGTCACAAGGCAGTGTAAATAACAATAAAGTAGTCTCGCTGGATAATTCAATGCGCCGCTAATTTAATTGCATTTAACAGAAAATATTTGGTTTTAAGTCTATGATTAAATAAATTTTTATAGGGATTGAACATGGAAATAAACGTCGTCTCTTCTACTGCGATGGATACCCCTACTGCACTGAAAGAAATTATTGGTAAAGTGAATGGTATTGTCCCATCGCTTGTGATAGCGGCTTTTAATACTGAGCTCGACGGCGAGCTCATTAGCTCTGAGTTAAACGCGATATTCGATTGTCCTATCATTGGCAGTTCTTCCTGCAAAGGTGCACTCACAATCACTGCAAGCGACGCAAACGCAAGTGCCAGCCTAGCGCTTTTTCTTATCAATGACCCTAAAGGTAACTATGGGGTTGGTCATCGTGAGCTTGGAGAAGATCCAAAAACGTCTGCGATGGAAGCTTTAGATATGGCCCTTTATGCCTCTGATCGAGGCTATGAAAGCCCTACCCTAATTTGGTGTATGCTGCCACCAGGTGCAGAAGAAAGCATTCTAGAAGGCTTTTCAGAAGTTGTTGGAAGCAACGTGCCTGTATTCGGTGGTAGTAGTGCCGATAATGATGTGTCTGGCCAGTGGCAACAGTTAACAGATGTCAGTGCTGGCACAAATCAAATCTGTGTAGCCGTACTTTACCCATCGACGGCACCAGGAATATCCTTTAGCTCTGGATACGAACCTACAGAAACCACACTCACAGTGACCTCTTGTGAGGGCCGACTGCTAAAAACTTTAGACAACGTAACCGCAGCAAATCGCTACGACGAAATCATCAAGGGAACAATTACGCCTTATCTCTCGGGTGGAAACATACTAGCACTCACTACTCTCCATCCCTTTGGTCGAAAAATCACGACAGCAGACGGCATTGAAGACTATTTACTAAGCCACCCCGATGCTATCAATGAATATGGAGAGCTTTCTTTATTTTCGAAAATCGAAGAGGGAGAGCATTTATTTTTAATGCAAGGTAGCAGGCAAAACCTGCTAAGACGCGCTAATAGAGTTATTAAAAATGCTACCGAATTGCTGCCTGAAGGCGCCAAGCCAAAGGGGATTCTAATGATTTATTGCGCCGGTTGTATGCTAACCATCGAAGACGAGCTAGCGATTATGCTAGAAGCATTGCAGCAAGAAAATCAAGGCATACCGATTTTTGCCATTTATACATTCGGTGAACAGGGTTGTTTTCTCGATGGCCAAAACAGACATGGCAACCTCATGATCTCTGCGGTGGCGTTTGACTGATGGCCAACCATCCTGAGGATTTGCTCGAGTCACTCAACAGTGCATACAGGCTTCGCGAGCAAGCGGAATTAGAGCGCAAAGAAAACGAAGTTTTACTTTCAGGTATACGTGCGCTACTGGAAACCGATTCCCAACAAGATATCTATGCAAAAATGTTCGAAATACTGGGGCAATTCATACCCCATGAACAGGCATTCGTATTGGAGCAAGATTCTCCTGGACAGATGATTTGTACCACGAGTACCAATTCAGTATTGGAAAACACCCATTGGGACGTAGATCCTGTTTTTAAGCGTGCTGTTTTAGGCCAACCCTGTGCAGTTTACTCTATTGCCCGTCAGCCGGCCTGGACTCATCATATTAAGCTTATGAAGCCAGCGATGGCCTCTGCATTATATTGCCCATTCAGTGGCCCTGATGTGGATGCCATACTTGTGTTTTGCCACCATGAAAAAGGCTTTTACGTACAAACACATGTACATATGGCCGAAAGGTATCGCGAATTCACACAGCAGACACTGTTAAGCGTGAATGCAAAACTACAAGCACTGGAAAGCCAACAGCTTAAATTAGAAAAAGAGCGCGCCGAGCAAAGCTTGATTCAATCGGAGAAAATGGCATCGTTAGGTTTACTAGCCGCAGGCGTTGCCCACGAAATCAATAACCCAATAGGCTACGTGACCAGTAATATCAACTACCTCTCCGAAAACCTATCTAATCTGCAAGCTATGAAAGCACAACTAGAAGATGTCATTGCTGCGAGCCGGGCCTTTCCAGATAATCCGCTGACGGAGACTATAGAAAATGCAGCAAAGTGGATGAGTCAATCTAGTATAAATGAAACCTGCGAGGACATAGCCGATCTCGTTAGAGACTGCGATCAGGGACTTACAAGGATAAAGTCTATTGTTAACGAATTGCGAAACTTCGCCCGTGCCGACGACGATTCATTTGAGGACCTAGATATAAATGACTGCGTCAGCTCCACTATTAGACTGGTATCTAATGAATTAAAGTATCATTGTGATCTGATCGTTGATTTAGGAGAAACTGCTTCAGTTAACGCAAACAGCGGAAAGATAAACCAAGTCTTAACTAATCTATTAGTAAATGCAGGCCATGCAATCGAAAATAAAGGAAATATCACCGTATCCACAGGACAAGACCAACATCCAGACTTAGGAAACTGCACCTGGTTTGCGGTAGAAGATAATGGTTGTGGTATTTCCCCGGAAAACCTCTCGCGAATCTTCGAACCCTTCTATACCTCGAAAGAGGTTGGTAAAGGAACAGGGTTAGGTTTAGCCATTTCATACTCCATCATTGAGAAACTAGGTGGAAAGCTCGAAGTAAAAAGCACTCTTAACAAGGGTACAAAATTTACTGCGTTCATCCCTACTATTATGCAAAATGCAAAATAATTAGCAGCCTCATTTTCGATCTGCAAAGCAAATCTTATCCAATAGACCTTCATAGTCACCGCAACGCCTAGAACACAAGCTTTTACCCGTACATTCAAGACTTTACGAGATTGGCACGACTTCTGCTCTGTATTAGATAAATCATTTAATTAAGCAGAGAATCATGTCCAACCCGAACTCATTACAACACATCGATTTGTTTTCTATATTTGGCATCAAAATAAACAATGTCATGATGCAAGAAGCAATTGAATTAGTCATTAATTCAAAGTCTACACGAACTAGTAGCGGCTCTAAAAAGGCTTACTTTATAAATGCTAACAGCTTAAACCAAGCCTTCGACTCTAAGTCTCTATCCAGTGTTCTTAATAAATCTGACTATTGCTTTGCCGACGGAGCCGGTGTTCGCATCGCCGCAAAGCAACAAGGCATCCAGGTAAAAGATAATGTTAATGGTACAGACATGCTGCCTCTGCTGTGCGCTGCATGCTGCGAACATGAACAATCTATCTTCTTGCTTGGTGCTGAAGACGGTGTTGCCAAGCAAGCCTCTCAGAATTTAACCAAACGTTTTCCTGGTTTGAAAATTGCTGGAACCCACCACGGACATATTGCAAACGAAGATAATCAAAGCTTGGTGAAAAAGATCAACGAAAGTGGTGCAGATATTCTATTGGTCGCAATGGGTACACCACTTCAAGAATCGTGGATCGAGGAAAACGCACATCTGCTTAACACCAACATTGCACTTGCAGTAGGCGGTTTGTTCGACTTTTATTCTGGCCGAATTCCAAGAGCTCCCTTATTCATGAGAAAGCTCGGTGTGGAATGGATCTGGCGTTTAGCCAACGAGCCTGTCAAAAAGTTCAAACGTTACGTTATTGGAAACCCTTTATTTTTACTACGTCTTGCTACTTATCAGTGAGGGATAAATCATGTTACTTAATTCAATAGCTTTAAAAATCAGCCTAGGTCGCGGTCTTCCCGTTAGCCTACAACAATTAAGCGCGTTATTCGGTTTAATCCTTTTGTCACCATTACTGGTATTGGTTGCATTACTGATAAAACTCGAGAGCAACGGCCCTGTTATTTTTCATCAAGTTCGAATTGGCGAACATGGCAGACGTTTCAAGTTTTACAAGTTCCGTTCTATGTACCTGCCTACCGATCCACGTTTTGTCAGCACCAACGACTTAGTCAGTGACAGAGACGGTGTTTGCAAAAAGTTTAAACGGGATCCACGAATTACTCGCATTGGTAGATTCATTCGCAAGCTATCTATCGATGAACTTCCACAGCTATTTAATGTGCTTAAAGGCGACATGTTACTCATTGGCCCACGCCCAGCATTGGAAGAAGAAGTTAACGCTTACAGCAAACGTTCAATGAATCGTTTGAACATTAAACCAGGTATTACGGGCCTATGGCAGGTGTCTGGCCGAGCGGATACCACCTTCGAACAACAAGTAGCCCTTGATATTCAATACATTCGAAACAAGAGCTTACTTAACGACTTAATCATTTTATTCAGCACCGTTCCTGCAGTTCTTAGCGGAAAAGGCGCTTACTAATCAGAGAGGTAAACATTATGAAAGCTATGATTCTTGCTGCAGGAAAAGGTACTCGAGTTGCGCCCTTTACGCTAGATGCACCAAAGCCACTTTTAAAAGTATTAGGAGAACCCGTTATTGATCGAATCCTTGGATTTTTAAAGCGTAACCATGTCGAAGACGTTGTATTGAACACAAGTTACTTGGGCGACAAATTGCAAAGCTACCTGGGTGATGGATCCCGCTACAACATGTCGTTCACCTTTTCTTATGAAGGTGTTAAATCCAACGGACAAATGATATCCAAACCACTTGGATCAGCCGGTGGACTGAGTGAAGTACAACAACGTTATGGCTGTTTTGATTCTACCTTTATGGTTATTTGTGGCGATGCCATTATCGATTTTGATTTGGACTATGCCCTCGCCTTTCATAAATCAAGAAAAAGCTTAGCCACTGTTTTAACCAAAGAAGTGCCTTGGAACAAAGTAAGTGCTTATGGTGTTGTCGACCAAACAGAAAGTGGTCAAATTCTACGATTTCAAGAAAAGCCGAATCAAGACGAAGCTGTTTCGAATAAAGTAAGTACTGGTATCTATCTGTTCGAACCTGAAATTTTCGACTATATCCCAGAACACGGCGAGTACGATATCGGTGGAGAACTTTTACCATTGTTAGCACGCATGGGAGAGCCCCTACATGGTTGTGAAACACCCAT
>JAKSAW010000177.1 GCA_022361455.1 Pseudomonadales bacterium
ATCCCGCCGAAGCTCGTCGACTCCGGTTGCGATACCAGCGTACATCTTGGTGTGGGCGACGGTCTCGGCGACTGTTGCGACAACTGTCCGACCGATCCCAATTCCGATCAGTTCGACAGCGACGACGACGGTATCGGAGACGTCTGCGACCCGTAGCCGCTCGCTTCGGACACCACCGTTTCCTACGATGCAGCCCGGACTCGGCAGCGACGCCTGAGTCCGCGTCCAACGCGAACCGCCCATGCTAGAGAATCAGCGTATCCTTATCACCGGGCCGACCAGCCAGGTCGCCTTTCCGATCGCTCGCGAGCTCGCCGAGCGCAACGACGTGATCGGGCTGGCGAGGTTCGCCGATGACGCGTCCCGCGCGCGAGTCGAGAGGTGCGGCGTTCGATGCATCGCCGTCGATCTGGCCAGCGGCGACTTCTCGGAAGTGCCCGAAGACGTCGACTACGTGTTGAGCTTCGCCGTGGTCAAGAGCTTCGATGGCAGCTTCGAGTACGACCTGGCCGCGAACGTCGAGGGGGTGGGGCACCTGATGTCGCGCTGTCGTGGAGCCAAGGCATTCTTGCACTGCTCATCGACGGCGGTCTACGAGGCTGCGGGGCGTCGCGAGCACCGCGAGGGCGATCCGCTCGGCGACAATCACCGCGCGTTGATGCCCACCTATAGCATCTGCAAGATCGCGGCCGAGTCGATGGTCCGCTTCGGCGCGCGGCAATGGAATCTGCCGTCTACGATCGCCCGCATGAACGTGCCCTATGGTGACAACGGCGGTTGGCCTGCCTACCACGTGGACATGATCCTCGGGGGCGTTACGATCGAGCTTCACGCGGACAAGCCGAGCGTTTTCAATCCGATTCACGAAGACGACTACATCGCGCACATACCGCGCTTGCTCGAGATCGCCAGCGTTCCCGCGACGACCGTGAACTGGGGTGGAAGCGAGGCCGTGAGCATCGAGCAGTGGTGCACCTACATAGGCGACCTGGTCGGTGTCGAGCCCAAGCTGGAGTACACCGAGCGGGCGTTGAGCAGCGTGACGGTCG
>JAKSAW010000201.1 GCA_022361455.1 Pseudomonadales bacterium
AGCTGCTTCCTTTCTTTCGCCAACGAAAGATCATTTAACTCAAGATAAATTCTGGAACGACGTCTGCTCTTGTAGGTTGGCTTGGATACAAGAGAGCTAAAAACAAATTGTAACATGCAACATAAATCTTAAATTCAGTGTTTATTCCACGCGGTAAAAAGGTTGGGCGAAAATGAGTCCTATTTCCTCCTTCCTTTTTTTGTGGTCCGGAAGGTTGAACACTTGATGTTCTACCAGGGGGCAAAAAAAATGCAAATGCAAATGAAATAGGAGTTGTTGATGGTGATCTTCCACGGAGTGGAGGTGCTCGCCGAATTTGCCTCCTATCCTTCGACCAGTGTATTCAATTTACATAGCACGACATTTTTTACAGGTGATCAGTTGTGTAGATCACACTTGTCGTAGTGTAACTATGGCGTCCTTTTGGTTGTACAACTCCGTTCACGTGCTTCTGAGTAGCAAACTATCGGGTGTACGCACATCTAGAACGTTGAAAAGGACATGTATTATCAGGCTGCTCTTTCTCTTGATACACAGAAAAGGTACTGTAAACAAGCATATCTCGAAGGCTAGTGTCGCACCGATAAGCGCACAAGAACTTGATCACATCTGACCATCCTTGAAGAACGAAAAGTGTTAAGTCCAAACCCATGTACCTTTTGTGTACTGCTGTAATTAAGGGGCCCAGCGATCAGTTGTTGTGTGGTACGAGTAGACAAAAGTTTTGCCTAGTCCTTAAGAAAAATTGAGTGAAAAATGCATTACCTTAAGGACGATTAGAATCACGGTCAGAGATTGTATAAGTCTAATGGCAGATTCTTGACAACCGTAAGCTCCCAACATTGCAAGTAGATTACGGCACACTGAGTCGAATAGGTTGGAGAAATAACTCTGGATCACTCCTACATCCTTTTTTCAAGTCTAAGGTAAAGAGACAGACTTCTGTTAGGTATTTGAGTAACGTAATACAACACGAGTGGCCACAAAGAAAACCGGACTTACTTGTATTGTTCCAAAAGAAACGTGACAAATTCGGATAC
>JAKSAW010000867.1 GCA_022361455.1 Pseudomonadales bacterium
CTCGCCTCGATCGCCGCGGCAACGGTGTTGAACGCGACGGCCGGACTGGCCGCGGCGGAGGTCGTTCGGACCGACCTGTCAGTCACGTCGCAGCCGGGCATCGAGCTCTTCGTGCGGCAAGTGCGCGCCGCAGAAGCCGTCTCGGCGACCGGACCCGTGCTGCTTCTGCATGGCGCGCGGGTTGGCGGTCTGGCGTCGTTCGACGTCGATGTCGACGGTATGTCGCTAGCCGAGGACCTCGCCACCGTCGGGCACACCGTCTATATCGTCGACCTACGTGGCTATGGCCGGTCCTCGTTCCCACCGGAGATGGAGGGAGACAGGTTCACGGCGGCGCCCGCCGTGCCGACCGCCGAAGCGGTCGAGGACGTCATGGCAGCCCTCGATGAGATCAAGCGCAGGCACGATGGCGAGCCGATTGGGGCACTGGGGTGGGCCACCGGCTCGCACTGGCTGGCCGCCACCGAAGCGGCGCATCCCGGGGCGATCGACCGTCTGGTGTTCTACAACTCGGTCTACGGCGGCGAAGGCGAGTGGCGTCTGACCGACAATTTTGCCGTACCGGGCCAGCCGGCAACCTTCAACTACGACAAGTTTGGGTCATACCGCGTCTCGGATGCCGACAGCCTGATCGGCCGCTGGACCGAAGCCGAGGGGATCAGCGAAGACTTCATCAGCCGGTACGTCGAACTGGCGATGGAAGGGGATCCGACGGCGAACGATCGCGACCCCGCGAGCTTCCGCCATCCATCCGGGCCGATCGCCGACACGCTCAAGGCGGTACACGACGCACCGCTTTACGATGCGGGGAAGATCCGCGCCCGCGTGCTCATTCTGCGTTCGGGCAAGGACTTCTGGTCGCGTCCGGTGGATGTGGCGGCAATGTCGGATGACCTAAGCGCGGCGGCGGACGTGACGGTCCACGAACTGCCGGACGTGTCGCACTACGTGCATCTCGAGCGCGGCGAGGACCGCGCCGCTTTCTTCCGGATCCTGACAGACTACCTTGCCGACGGCGCTCTTGACGGCGCCGGCGGAAAAGCGCCTGGCGAGGGCTGAGACGCCGCGAACCGGATCAAACGCAGCTAGAGATTGGATGCGATGTTGCGAATTCTGTTGATGGGTTTGATCGCTATTCATGCGTCGATCGTCGCACGTGCGGAGACCAAACCGGAGCGCGTAATCCTGCTTTACGTCGACGGCCTGAATCCTGACGCCATCGACCGCTTCGGTCTCGAAACGATGGCGTCGATGCGAGAGCGCGGTGCCAGTGCGGAGGAAGGCGTCATGCCTTTCCCCGCGCACCCAACGACCGGACCTTACGGCGAA
>JAKSAW010000185.1 GCA_022361455.1 Pseudomonadales bacterium
GGACCGGCTGGTGCGGCTGGCGCTTGAAGAACTTGAGTTCTTCAGCACCAGCTTAAAGATTTTGGGCATCTACCACGCGGATTCCTACAGGACCCAAAGCGAGTAGCAGCGTTTAGGAACTCGCCCAGGCTTTCACCAGCTGATGGGCGATCGCCATAGGCGGCGGTACGTAAAGCGAACCGTCGCCGTTACCCGCAAGGGCGGCCTGAACCGTCGCCTTGTCGAACCACACGGCTTCTTCAAGCTCGATATCGTCCAACATGATCTCTTCGGACTCGGCGGTGGCAAAGCAGCCGATCATCAAGGAAGACGGGTAGGGCCAAGGCTGTGTCGCGAAGTATTGCACGCCCGACGCCTTGATGCCCGCTTCTTCCTCGAGCTCACGGGCAACCGCCTCTTCGATCGATTCGCCTGGTTCCACGAAACCGGCCAGCGCCGAGTACATTTTGGGCGGCCATGCTTTTTGCCGTCCCAGCAAGCATTTATCGCCGCTGATCGCCAGCATGATCACCACAGGGTCGGTCCGGGGAAAATGTTCGGAATTGCAGGATGTGCAAACGCGTTTGTATCCGGCATCTCCCGGCTCTGTTGAATTGCCGCAATTGGCGCAAAAGCGATGGCGGGCATGCCAGTCAATCATCGATTTGGCCTGCGCCAATATAGCTGCCACGTCTCCGCTCAACTCTCCGGCCATTTGGCGCAGTTCCTCAAACGTCCCCAGACCGGCAAGCGGCCCGCTTTGCTCCGGATTGCGGGCATCTGAAATATCGACGGCAAAGTAAGCCGTATCGTCTTCAAGGCCCAAAAAAACGGTCATGGGGTTGTCGAGATTGAGTGCTTTAATGGCTTCGCGGGTGAGCCAGCCGGCAGCGGTTCCATGATCTGGCCCCCGTGGCGGGATGATCAGCGGCTTCAAGCGCCACAGGGGGATGAAAAGACTGTCCGGGCTGTTAAGCCTCGATTGCAGCCATTCCTCATCGCCGCGCAGATTCCCGGCCCGATCCAAAGGATTGTTCGCGAAAGTGTTCGGATTGGTCGGCAGCGGCATCTGGTGTTCCCCGGTGTTTTTTAGTGGGTCTTGTTTTTGCACATAGTTCCGCATCGCGGCAATGGGCCACGGCCAGACGCCCCACGCTGACCCCTTGCCTGCATCGGGCCCGCTTCTGCTATACTCTGTCGAGAGAGGTTGGCGGTGGACGAGCCACTCGCCAACCCGGTCAGGTCCGGAAGGAAGCAGCC
>JAKSAW010000145.1 GCA_022361455.1 Pseudomonadales bacterium
CACACGAGGCATATGGCGAATCCAGCCTTCCAATAACGTGGTTCCCGTGGCCAGCTGCCAACGTGCGAGACCTTCATTCAGGGACCATTTCAATATGGCCCCGATTAGCGCGGCCCAAAGGATTAAATAGCCGTAACGGGCCCCGGCGACGGCAGCGGTCACCACATCGCCCGCGCCCACTCCGGTGGCCGCAACCATAATTCCCGGCCCGATTCCCGACCATTTATCCTTGCTTTCCATGGTTCCTCCGACATGCGTTCATGTCTTGATTTAAGCAGCCTTTTGAAATGAATTGCAATCATCTGTTTATTTAGCTCTAAGGTGCTTGGGTCGATTGGCCGGGGCAAATTCTGGTTTTTGTATTTCCATTAGACTGAACTATAATAATGTGACAATCTATCATGGAGGCATTTCTCCGTGTCGATACATGCAAATAAGACAGCCTTAATGGAGTAAAACGCCGCTCGGGTGGTATCAATGCAGTACTTAAAGAAAGCAGTGGTTAAGACCGTGATTCAACTGGCCGCCGCCTGTCCGCCGAAGCGGGAATTCACGGCAGAGGAAATCAGGGCGGGTATGGAAGGGCGGCTGAAAACCGACCCCAACCTTAAGGCTTATAACACGTTTCTTTTGAGCCTCAGCGATGAGGAGCGATCGGAGTTGATTGCGCTGTTGCGATTGGGTCGTCGATACGATCTAAAACCGGAGGATTTCGATCAGATGGTGGAGCGGGCCTTGATCGAAAAGCCGAGAGATCTTGTAGACGAAGATAAAAAAAAGATTCCCCAGTATTTACGTCACGGCATGGAACGTTTGGCGCGTAGGCAGACCGGCAAGCGCGTTCCCAAGGCAAAGGACGACGAACACCGCCGGATGTTGATCGGTCGTTTCGTTCTCCAAACTTTCGAAAATACCTATGGTCGCGAGAACGGCTGGCACCGGCTGGTCATGATGATGGAGGAGGCGGGCTTCCTGGACAATCCGGAACATCGCAAACTGTTCGGCCTGCCTGAAAATAAGTTGGAAAGTGAACTCGCGGACATTCTGGGCGGCAATAAGCGCTCTTCGGGAAAGTTCAGGCTGGGCCCGATTCGACTCAAAGACTGAAGGAAAGATCGTCGTTCCTTTGACGAAAGCTGGAGCGTGGGGTTTATGTCGCTCCGGGACATGAGGATACCACCCTGTTCGCTTCTTCGAAGGTCCATCTTCTATTTGATAAATGACTCGGACTCACCCATAA
>JAKSAW010000307.1 GCA_022361455.1 Pseudomonadales bacterium
ACTATCTGAATGTTTTTTAATGGCTTCATAGATTTCCTGCTTACAGTCTTGAATAGCTTCTTTTCTGCGGGAATCAATAGCCACAACCTCATCTATGGGTTCGCTACCTTTTTTGAGTGATTTTAGAAGAATCACATCAAATTCTCCGTCCATATGTTTTTTAGATCGGTCATAGTGAACGCGAAGTGCTTCTAAATCCAAAATACGTTTAGCGTAATCACTTAGCTTAACGTCAACTTCTGAGCGATCTGTATCAGTCCATTTCTTCGTAGGCTTTTGACCAAGGAACATTAAGACGCTCTCAAGCCAGCTCTCATCATCACCTTGGCGTTTGGTAAGGCGTTTTATGAAAGCTTTGAGGCCATCAACATCGACAGTATGTTGTTCTAAGCCTTCATAGCGACCTACAGCTTTTCGTCGTAGGTTTTCTATATTGGAGCTGGTATCCATATGGAATGCCTCAAGCAGCATTCTTACCTGCTGCTTGATCATATTCGGATAGGCTTCCTTTAGTTCCTGCAAGCAGGACTGAAGCGACAAAGAAAGACCTTCGAGATTGGGGTTTTCCTTGTTTAGCTCTTTCTCATAGCCAAGTGCTTTCGGAATATCTTCAAAAATAAGATGCTCCGGTGATTTGGCGTAGTTAAAAGCGTTTCTGACACTCTTGGCTTTTTCTGATAATTCAGCCGTTTTAGTACGCTGGGTGTATTCAGGAAGAGAGCCGATAAACTGCGCTAAAGGCTTCACCAACTGAATAACGGTCTGCTGTGAGCCGGTATCAATGATCTTGCAGTATTCCTTGTAGATAGAAGAACGGAGACCAGTGATTCTGAAACGCTGAAAAGTAAACTCATCTGGACGCTTCACAAACCGGTCAATCATTTCCTGTGTCATTACCGGCTTATATTGACGGTTCTCATAAAGAGCAAGCTCATGCTGGTAGATGATGTAAGCAGAAATATAAAGAATAGGTAAAACACCAGCTTTAACGCCATAAGGCGGTGCCATCAATACCGCATTCAGATCAGCGAAGCTGCGCGGAGTCTTTTCAGTTGAATCCAGGAACTGATTGATTTCCTTCCATACATGATAGAACGGAGACTTTCTATGTGGCTCCTGAAACTCTTTTGTATCCTTGTTGTGCAGCCCCGTAGCAGCAAGTATGGAGCGATAAATTGCCTTTTCAGGTGGAAATTTATCAATACCAAGATCATCCTTGTCTGACGGGTTTTCCATCATCGCTTCAAGCAGTTTGTTTCTAGCTGCATTGGCTTGTGCGGAGGGGCGATCCCGATTAATCAACTCGTTGTGTAAATGCGGTGATTTATCATAAACAGCTTCCAGTACACTGGATAACAGCTCCTGAAACTCTCGCTTAGTTGCGACACTATGACCTTCAGACTGATAGAACCATTCACAGTCTTGAGGTTGTTCCTGAAGGCTTTGTAACAAATGACGCTCTGCTGACTCTGCGGCGGTCAGTCGATCTTCAAACTCTCGTTTTGCGACTGGATCGCTATTCAGCTCTTGTCGTTTATTTTGAACCTGCCTTAAAGCCAGCACTTCGGCAGTTGCTTCCCGTAATTGTGTTCCATTAAGGCAAAGAGCAACCAGATCCAATTCTGAGTAATGATTAATTACCGCTTCTTTAAAGAGAGCTTCATCATCTTTTGCAGATGCAAGGAAGAAGATAATGCGCGGATCATTTGTTTTAGGCGTGGACAATTTATAAGTCTGTGCGTCAACAAATTCAGGTGTGAAGTAGCGCAGTCCTCCACTGTGAATAGTGTAGCGACGCGCAACTATAGGCATCAAAGCGTTTGCTTTGTTGAGTTCTTCAGCCAAAGAAAATTCGCCTAAATTATTCAGTTCCTCTTCTAATGCTTCCTCAAGATCAAAGTCACTGCCTTGCCATACACGATACTCACCACTGAATCGGCGATAGGTAATGATTGACTTATCAGACAGTGCTTTTAACGATTTACCTATTACTGAATGATTGCGTCCACAGGTTTCAAGTAGTGCTTTTGATGGCTTAAACCCGCCTTTAATCCCAATAATATTCAAAAGACCAATAGTTTTGAGAAGATTGAGATGGTCTTCAGGTGCGTCACCAAGCCGTTCGATAGCGGTGACGACCTCTGCCCATCTTCTATGCGTTCTGTAATCGCCAAGCGCAGCCGGTTGGTTAGTGATGAAATAATCATAAACATGATGTGGGTAGATGAATTCATCGGTTGATTCAAATCGCTCAATCATATCTTGCAGTCCGAATTCTTCGTGACTACCGAGATAACTAAACAAAGTTCGCTCATTCTGTGCCACTTTCTGACACAGCGCCGGTAATAGAATGGCACTGACGGGATGCAGCGGATAGCAATGATTCATCAAATCGACCATCGCCTTTTTATCAACTACGCCCGGAAGCGCATCATTGCTTTCAAGCACCTCTACATAACCCTTGATCGTAGATTTAAGGGTTTGCTGCTCTTTCTGAGTAAAGTCGTAGCTGAATGCAGCGCTAACAACTCTCAATACTTGCTCGGCTGATTCAAGAAATGGAACATCCTCAAAACGTCCTTGTACTTTAGCCCATTCATTTTTCAGGCTCTCTCCTAAGCCTTTAGCGTATTGCTCAAAGGATTGATTCAGCAATACAAACAAGAAAAGATTACACTCATCACCTTTGCAGGCGTGCTCTGCCAATGCCTGCAACATATAAATATCATTAGCACCGTAATGACGAGCTTCAAATTCGAGGAATTTACCCAATTCATCAATAACAATATAGATGCCTTTACATCCTTTGTTCGTAAG
>JAKSAW010000142.1 GCA_022361455.1 Pseudomonadales bacterium
AACTACAGCAACAACACAGATCATATCTATTACGAATATGACCTAGTGGGTAACCGCACACTCCGTAAATTAAGTAACAACCTAGTTACTCACACTGAAGAAGTTTATGCCTATTATGATGGCAGCCACCGCCTTGAGACCATCACAAGAACTATTGATTCAACGATAGAGACTCGTAGCTTTCAGTACGATAATGCTGGAAACCTTGATATTGAAACAACCTATACAAACCAGCAAAGAAACTATGTTCATGGCGAGAACAGCCGACTAATTCAAGTCGCTGAGAGCAGCCAAACGCTTGGGGACTACAATCACAACGCATTAGGCCAGCGGGTTATAAAAACCGTTGCAGGAACAAGTACGCACTTTCACTATGGCCCACAAGGCGAGCTATTAAGTGAACAAAGCAATGCCTCTAGGGATTATATTTATCTTAATGGTCAGCTGATTGCATTTATCGATAACGAACCCGAACCCACCAGTGCTGCGGCTAGCTTAACTCGCAAACAGCAAATTGAAATAGCTACAGCAAAAAGCTCTGATCAAGAGAGCAGTAATTCAAAGATGGGCGGCGCGCTCGCGATATCGGGTTTGATCTTGTTTTGCTTTGGTCTTGTGCGAAAGTTTGCGATATCGAATAGGCAAAGACTACGTGCGATAGCGGCATTAATGTTTGGGATCTTTCTAGCGTCATGTGGTGGTGAGAACGGGGCTGAGAAGGAAAACATTTTTTATGTTCATACCGATCATTTGGGTACGCCAAAACTAGTTACCAATGATAAAGAGGGCCCAGAAATGGTCTGGAACAGCTCTCTAGATCCATTCGGCTACACGTTTACCAACGAAGATACTATTTCGCTAAACATTAGATTACCTGGGCAATATTTTGACGAGGAATCCAGGTTGCATTACAACTACTTCAGAGACTACGATCCAAGTACAGGACGCTATCCTCAAAGCGATCCTATTGGACTAGCTGGTGGTCTCAACACATATGCTTATGTTTTAGGCAATCCTCTTAGGTATATAGATCCGTTTGGATTATGGAATCCGGCTGATTTTCCAAATATTTCAGATCCAAATGATGTCATACCCGGTGGACCATGGACTCCAAACCCCAATGGCCGTCCAGGAAGCTTTTTGGGCCCTAAACCAGAAGGCGGAGGTGGTAGAGCTCAATGCCAATTTGTACCTGAGACATCGACATCTGGGAATCAGTCTTATTGGAAAACAAACCAACCTGGACAAAAAGGGTGGCAAAGATACAACACAAAAGGTCAGCCGATCACTCCAGAACAGGCTCATGGACATAGGAAAGGCGGTGGAGGTAAGGGCCAGAAATGGACTAAGCCTCTCAATGGCAGAAGTCCTTTCACTCCGTCGCCGGATTATGTACCACCTTGGCATCCGCTTAAAGAATATATGTGAACACTAAAACATTCTGATCATTTGTTTGCAGGTTTTAGAAGATGACAATATCAGTTCTTAAAGTTCAAGAAGTCGTTCAGCTGCTCGAGGACATGAGCCTCTGCATAGATCAATGGGGCAGAGTAAAAGATAAAACTAAGGGTAAACAATTGTGCAGCCAATATAACCCATCCCGTGAGGCTCTGGAACTATACTGCTTCGCATTTCATGTGGCGGGGTGGATTCGTAATGACGAATGGAAGTTGATGCTTTTTGACAATTCCTCATTGTTAAGCCTCGATGAAAAAGTAGTATTTAGTCAGTTCTCTTCAAAAGAATTCGAAAATATATTTTGCGTTGAAAACCCAGCATTACTAGTTGATCTTAATGTCGGTTCACGAAGCAGATCTGAAATAAAGGTAGCGTACTTGATTTATTTTACTTTGCTTTTTGAAGCTCACTGCTGGATCGTTTCATCCGCTTGCCGACACGGTCAGCACTTGGGGATCCAAGATGGATTTGTTTACTTCATTTCTAAAGATAACGAGCACATCGATAGTGCGCAAGATCTGATTTCAAATTACGAAACGAACAAGAGAAAAATGCCGGATTGGACGATTAAATCAAAGGGCAGTGCGACGTGATTTAATCTCGACCCAACAAATTTAAATGATACCGTGCCCCCCCCTGTCCTTCAGGATTTAGTGCTTTAAACACCCTCTGATACTTCAAAGGCCGGTTC
>JAKSAW010000143.1 GCA_022361455.1 Pseudomonadales bacterium
TAAATTCAGTTAATTCGAATGAGAAGATATCTTCAGTGTTGCTACGTTTAACGACAATCCATGGGTGAGTGAAATTTTCTTCTAAAGGATGAACGCCTGCTTGAAGGTCGCGTTTATAAACACGAATAAAGGCGTCTTCGTACCAACCCTCGGTTTGTTGATAGTAGGATAGTGAAGGTAGATCTTTATCGATCTTTGGTAAACAGCCTGTTGTTAAAAATAGAAAGCTTGCAATGAAGCTTAGTTTGAAGACTTGTATGGGGCTTTTGCGGAGGATAAGCAGAAAGAAAGATGTAACAGCGCGCATTTGCGTAAATCCTTTTAGTTTTGTTGTATTAATAATCAGAAATCCGTTTCTGCTTATTATGCCTCAATCAAGGCGGAAGTCCACTAAGTCGTTAGTTTCCCATTTTCTATTTTCGCTTGGTACGACGACTATTGGTACTTCTTTTCGGGCTTTGCTTGTTACTGGCTTTCCCTGAGGCGCCACGTCGGCTGCCAGTGCCTTCTCGTGGTGGAAGCCCTGTATGTTGGGTTAGGATTCTACCTTTGCGCGGTTTGCTGGTAGTTTTTTTCGCTTTGCTTGCTGGTTGTTGTTGCTTAGCGCTAGGGTGGTTTGCAGGTTGGGTTGGTGGCACTAAGTGTTTCTTGCCATAGCCAATTAAATGGGCAAACCCCATGCGTTGTAGTGCTTCACGAATCAGAGGCCAGTTATCGGGATCGTGATAACGCAAAAATGCTTTGTGTAAGCGGCGCTGCTTCAATCCTTTTGCTGAGAATACCTTTTCGGATTTATATCCCACTCTATGAATGGGATCCCGCTCGGTATGGTACATGGCTGTGGCCATAGCCATTGGAGAAGGGTAGAAGGTTTGTACCTGATCTGCTCTAAAGCCATTGCTCTTTAACCAAAGTGCTAAGTTCATCATGTCTTCGTCTTTGGTGCCGGGGTGTGCAGCAATAAAGTAGGGAATTAAATACTGCTCTTTTCCAGCCTCTTTAGAGAACTTTTCAAACATCTCCTTAAATTCATTATAAGTACCGATGCCAGGTTTCATCATTTTCGAAAGCGGTGCATTTTCGGTATGCTCGGGCGCAATTTTTAAATAGCCACCGACATGATGAGTCACTAATTCTTTAACATACTCAGGATCTCGTACCGCTAAATCATAGCGAAGCCCTGACGCAACCATCACTCGCTTGATGCCGTCTAGTGATCTCGCGCGACGATAAAGTTTAGTCGTAGGGGAGTGATCAGTGACTAGATTTTTACAAATGGTTGGGAACACGCAAGACAGTCTGCGGCAATTTGCATGAATCTCTTCGCTCTTACAATTGAGCTGATACATATTGGCGGTGGGGCCGCCCAAATCGGAAATGGTGCCGGTAAACCCTGGGGTTTTGTCGCGAATACTTTCCACTTCACGAATAATGGAATCTTCAGAACGACTTTGAATGACACGACCTTCGTGTTCGGTAATAGAACAAAATGAGCAGCCACCAAAACAGCCGCGCATAATATTCACCGAAAACTTAATCATGTCATAGGCTGGGATTTTGGCATCGCCATAAGCAGGGTGGGGCACACGTTGAAATGGCAGCTCAAACACATCATCCAATTCTTCGGTGCTTAAAGGAATCGCCGGGGGATTAATCCAAACATAACGCTCACCATGCTTTTGAACTATCGGGCGTGCATTAGACGGGTTGGTTTCTAAATGCAATACGCGAGAAGTGTGCGCATAAAGCACAGGATCATTTCTAACCTTTTCGTAAGACGGCAATAAAATAGCCGCATCTTTATCTTGCTTGGCAGGCTGTAGATGAACGACTTGAGCGCTATCAGATGGCGCTTTAATTTCACCGTTATCTGCATCAGGCTCTTTTAAGCATTGATTAGTTTCGCTTTCGTATTCGTAAGGATTCTTGTAAGCATCTACCTTACCGGGGCGATCGATACGGGTGGAGTCTTTAATTTTGACATCAGGTAATTCAGAAAGCATGCACGCAGTCCCGCGTAAATCACGCATTTCTTTTAATGGTTCACCCGCAGCAGCGCGATGGGCAATATCCACGACAGCACGTTCGGCATTGCCATAAACTAAAAGATCAGCTTTAGAATCTTGCAATACTGATCGACGAACTTTATTGGACCAATAATCGTAATGGGCCATCCGTCGCAAGCTCGCTTCGATGCCGCCAATTAATACTTGAGAATCTTTATAGGCTTCTCTGCATCGTTGGGTATAAACCAAAACCGCGCGATCAGGTCTTTTACCACCTTCATTGTTGGGCGTATAGGCATCATCCTGGCGGACTTTTAGATCTGCGGTATAGCGGTTGATCATGGAGTCCATGTTGCCGGCAGATACCGCAAAGAATAAGTTGGGTTCTCCTAGCTCGCGGAATGACTCAACATCATTCCAATCAGGTTGAGCAATTATACCTACGCGGAAACCTTGCGACTCCCATAAGCGACCGATAACTGCCATGCCAAAGCTCGGGTGGTCCACATAAGCATCACCGCTGATAATGATTATGTCACAGCTGTCCCAGCCTAGTTCATCCATCTCCTTGCGGGACATGGGTAGGAACTTAGCGGTACCAAAGCATTCCGCCCAATAATGGGGATATGAAAATAAATTCTTACTTGGCTGCATGGGCTGTGCGATTTCTCTAAGTGATCAACTAGCTGGGATAAAAAAGAAGCGCGAATTCTAGCTTACTAGCCTATGCCAAACAAACGGGATTTCAATGTTTGTTGAGTCCTTTCAAGATTACTTAACCCTATGAAAATCATGGCAATTCTAGGTCTTGATGGAGGAGTAGCTACAGCCTGAATCCTAACTCTATGTTTTCACTAGACATCTTGTTCCTTAAAGAAAAATTCCAGTAGTCAGATTTAGTCAGGAATTGGTTACACCAGTTGGATAAACGTCCTCTCCGGTCAATACGTAAACTTCGTGTTTACCATATACTCCCCGGTTATAAGTTAAGCGATATACATAATTAAAGGTTTGGAGGGTTGTGATGAACAAGCGCATTGCATCTGCGTTGTTAACTAGCGCCATATTGACTGGTTGCGTTGGGGAAGAGTTACCAGAGCATATCGAAACGCCACTGCTACAGTTGGGCGATTTCCAGGTACAGGTGATCGACAATCAATTGAGGGTTAATCACTTCGCCGAACCTGAGCACTTTTTATGGGCGGGAATTGAATCGGGAAAATTCCTCGAAGCCAATCAAACAGAATTAGATATCAAAGACAGCCGCTCCAGTTACACCATTAAAGAACGGGTGGCTGTGAGTTGTGATCTTGCAGAGATTCAAACTTACGAACAAACGCCAGAGCAAATTATATTTAAAGGCCCGATAAAAGATTGTGAAGGCGTTGAGTTTGAAATGCGCTTCGAAATTGTCGAAGGGCAATTACAGTTTACCGCAACAACCAACGATGAAGCCTACAATCACATCGTATTGAATTACATTTCTGATGCCGAAGAACATTTCTACGGCTTTGGTGAGCAATTTAGTTACTTGGATTTAAAAGGCAGACAAGTTCCTGTGTTAACACAAGAGCAGGGAATTGGTCGGGGCGAGCCTTTGTTGTCATTGCTAGTTAACCTTTATTCGCCAGGATCAGGTGGTACAACACTTTCTAGCTATTATGCAGTGCCGCAATATATTACCGATCAACGTCGTTCAATCTTCTTGGAGAACTCGGAGTATTCTCGCTTTGATTTAACTAAGTCTGATCAGGTTTCTTTAAACGTGTTTAGTAATGCCATGGTGGGTCGTATTCCCTATGGTGAAGACCTCTTAGGCTTAATTGAAGAATTCACTGTTTATTCCGGTCGAATGAAAGCGCTACCAGATTGGATGAATGAAGGTGCCGTGTTAGGCCTTCAAGGTGGTACTGAGAGAGTACGTGACCTTTGGACTCAGTTACGCGACGCTGGCACACCCGTTGCTGGTTTATGGTTGCAAGATTGGGTAGGCCGAAGAATCACGCTGGGTGGCGCAGGAAAACAACTTTGGTGGAACTGGGAACTAGACCAAGATCTTTATCCCGGTTGGGATGAATTAGTCGCTGAATTAGAAAGTGAAGATGTACGTGTACTTGGCTACATTAATCCTTTCTTAGTAGATGTCACTGAAAAAGGGAATTTTGATCGTAACCTCTATCAAGAAGCGTTTGATTTAGGTTATCTCGTTGAACAAGAAGGCGGTACTCCTTATCCCATTACCATCACCGATTTCGATGCGGGCATTGTTGATATCAGCAATTTAGATGCGCGTGAATGGTTAAAAGATATTATTAAAGACAACTTAATCGGTAGCGGCTTAACTGGCTGGATGGCGGACTTTGGTGAAGCATTACCATTCGAAGCGCACTTAGCGAATGGTGAAACTGGTTTAACTTATCATAATAAATATCCCGTTGAGTGGGCGAAACTGAATGCCGAAGCTGTGGCAGAAATGGGTATGGAAGACGATATCGTATTCTTTATGCGTGCTGGCTTTACCCAAAGCCCTAAATACAGCACCTTGTTTTGGTTGGGCGATCAAGCTACCACATGGGATCGATACGATGGTTTAAAAAGCGCTGTCATAGGCTTATTAAACGGTGGTTTTTCCGGATTAAGTTTAAATCACTCTGATATTGGTGGTTACACTTCACTGACTTTGTACGGAATAGGTTTAAAGCGCGATGAAATGTTATTAAATCGTTGGATGGAAGCTAACGCATTCTCCGCTGTATATCGTACCCACGAAGGTTTAGCGCCTGACGCCAACGCGCAAGCTTATAGTAATGAATCTACCATCGCTCACTTTGCTAAGTTCGCGAAAGTCTACGCTGCATTGGCAGATTATCGAAAAGAACTCATGGTAGAAGCCGAAGAAAAAGGTTACCCCATTGTGCGTCACCCCATCTTGCATTATCCCAACGATGAGTACTTTAAAGTGATGGATGTAAACCTATTCCAATTTATGTTGGGCGAAGAATTTATGGTGGCTCCAGCTTTAAGCCCTGATACCATTGCACGGGAAGTTTATTTACCAGAAGGGGATTGGGTGCATCTATGGACTGGTGAAACTGTATCTTCCCCGATCGGTGGTAATGCATTTACTGCAGACGCACCCATGGGCCAACCACCGGTATATTACCGAGCAGGTTCTTTGGTCGGTGATGATGTGGTCGATAAATTAGTTGCCGAAGGCATTATTGCTCAGTGATCCACTGGGCAACAAATTCAGCTTACGAAATTCACCCGGGCTTTGACCAGTTGCCCGTTTAAATGCCCGGGTGAAAGCACTCTGTTCAGAAAAACCAAGTAAGAACGTAATATCAATAATGCCGTAATCACTATGGCGCAAAAAGCGTTTCGCTAAATCCATTCTTGTTTGATCCAGCAATTGCTTAAAGGTTAAATCGTCTTTCTTAAGTTTGCGTTGAAACGCTCTTGGATTTAAATCGAAATGGGCAGCCACTTGACCCAGTTCGGGAACTTGCTTCGGTAAGGTTTCACAAATATAGTTTTGTACTTCTACTAAAAAGCTTGATGGATCTTTTAATCGATTGAGCTGTTGGTCCGCTTCATCAAATAACCAATCTCGGTCTGCATCGGCAAAGTTCTTTACGGGCAAATTAAAGAAAGTGAACGGGATTTCAAGGGCATTCTTATCGCAATTGAACGCAACCGGGCATTCGAAAAAACGTTCATAGTTTTCAATGTCGGTGGTGGGAGAATGGCGAAAGGTCACTTTGTTGGGCGATTTAGTTAAACCCGTAATCCAACGCCCAAAGGTAACCCATCCAGCAAGCGCTTCTTCAGCTAATGCAGGGATTGGTAGTTCCTGAGTTACCCAAGCCAGCTCCACAAAAGGCCCATTAATATTGATTTCGATATTGCCGATATTACCCACTAGCTTTTGGTAGCGTTGCTGGCACTGCATGGCTTCCGCGACGGTGCGACAAGACGACAGTATAAAACCTAAGATGCCCCAGCGATCCGGTTGTGCCTGTTGACCCAGTTGAAAACCAAGGTCGGGTTCATTGCTTTCTGCAATAGCGGCCTGCATCAGCTTTGGGTAGCATTCAGCGGGTACGAATTCTTCCGAATCCGAAATAGCCTTGATTGAAACGCCTGCATCGGCCGCGATTTTGTCTTTATCCAGGCCTTTGCTTTCAATAAAAGACAGCACTGACCGCATCATGGCCACGCTGATATAATGGTTGTTCTGAGTCATTCAACTTACGATTTGATTCTTATTCTTGACTAAATCCTATCAGTCCCATTGATGATAGAAAAGATCGCAATCACGCTTCGCTAGAATTTGAGCTAAAATAACCGCTTAATAAGAAGTTGATAATAGAGTTGTAACGCTTTGATTCGCCGTAAAATTTCCGAAGACTTTACGCTTCGTTTATACAAAAAGAGCTTCGAAGGCCTATCTACCCAGACACTATCTTTAGATTACCTGCAAACTAGCGATGTGTACGGATTCTTTCAGCATGGCAAGTTGGTGGCAGGCTTTGTGGTGCGTACGGCGCCCGGCATGTGGCACATGAAATTGTTGGAGCAGTCCGGGATCAGCCCTGAGGCGGTTCAGATGCGCGAAGGCCAGTTCTGCGAGTTGTTTGGTTTGTGGATGTCACCGAAGGTTGCCAGCCCCACGTTTAGGATGAACTTCTATCTCACCTGTGTGGCCGATGCATTGCAAACTGGGAGGGAGTTCATCATAGGTGGTTCACCGGTGAAAGAGATCGTGTCCACTCATCAAGTCTGCCTGCCATTTAGTTTGTATAGCGGCAGCATTAAGGGGCAGGCAAAAGACTGGCATATTTACTACGGTACTCGATGGACCTGTTTAAAAGGCGTGGCCAGGCAATTCCCGGGTCGCTTAAAAGATATTATCAAGGCGCAACCGGGCGACCATCACCCGGAAGAAGTTCCTGTTAAACCCTTGGGGCGATGGCATAAGGTAGCTGGCAAAGTCACTCGCGGTCTAATCCGCAAATAGCTATAATCCGCCCCAATTCAATCTTAATTAGGAAAGTTGCATGACCGTTCGCACCCGTGTTGCTCCTTCGCCAACTGGCGACCCTCACGTAGGCACCGCATATATCGCGTTATTTAACCTAGCTTTTGCTCGTCAGCATGGTGGGCAATTTATTCTTCGTATCGAAGATACTGACCAAGCCCGCAGCACCCCAGAATCAGAAAAAGCCATTTTGGATTCTATGCGCTGGTTAGGCCTAACCTGGGACGAAGGCCCAGACGTAGGCGGTGAATTTGGCCCATACCGCCAAAGCGAGCGACAAGGCATGTACGCGGACTATGCCATGGAGCTAGTGAGCAAAGGCCACGCGTTCTACTGTTTTGCTACCGCTGAAGAACTCGATGAAATGCGCAAGCAGCAGCTAGCCAATGGCGAAGCGCAAAAATACGACGGCCGCGGTTTAAAGCTAACCCAAGAAGAAATCGACGCTAAATTGGCAGCGGGCGAACCCTATGTAATTCGCATGAAAATTCCTGAAGAGGGCGTTTGCCAAATTCAAGATCGCCTACGTGGTGAGATTGAAATACCTTGGGAGCAAGTGGATATGCAAGTGCTTTTAAAAGCCGATGGCATGCCCACCTATCACCTTGCGAACGTGGTGGACGATCACCTAATGAAAATCACCCACGTGATTCGTGGTGAAGAATGGATTAACTCCGCACCCAAGCACAAGTTGCTTTACGAATACTTCGGTTGGGATATGCCTGAGTTAATTCATATGCCTTTGTTGAGAAATCCCGACAAGAGCAAGCTCAGTAAGCGCAAGAATCCAACCAGTATTCTGTACTATCAACGCATGGGCTTTTTGGCTGAAGCGGTGATTAACTACTTGGGTCGTATGGGATGGTCCATGCCTGATGAGCGCGAAAAGTTCACGTTGAATGAAATGTTTGAGGCATTTGATATCAGCCGTGTTTCGCTTGGTGGGCCGGTATTCGATGTGGACAAGCTTAGCTGGCTGAATGGCCTATGGATTCGCGAAGAACTCTCTACGGATCAACTAGCCGAAAAGTTTGCCGAATGGGCAGTGAATGGTGATTACTTAAAGCCGATCCTACCTCATATTCAAAAGCGTATTGAACGCTTAAGCGATGCTGTTGGCTTAGCTGGATTCTATTTAGAAGGCATGGTGGATATCACTGCTGACAGCTTTAGTCACAAAACCTTGTCAGACGAAGACACCAAAAAGATTCTGCAATACAGCTTGTGGTCCTTGGAGGCAATTCGCCACTGGAATGGGGAAGAGATCCAAAAAGCGCTGTCCGGCCTATGTAATGCCATGGGTTACAAAATGCGCGATTTCATGATGCCTTTGTTCGTGGCTATATCCGGCAAGCAGTCTGCTCCCTCGATCATGGATGCCATGGCCCACCTTGGCCCAGATATGACCCGAGCCAGGGTAAGGCATGCCGTTGGGGTGTTTGGCGTACCCGGCAAGAAGGCCTTGAAAAAGCTGGAAAAAGAGTACCAGGCGGTTATACAAGCTATTGACAGCAATAAGGATTCTCCATAGAATTCGCTGCTCTCGATTCATTGGAGTCGAGCGCCATTTGGGGCCTTAGCTCAGCTGGGAGAGCGCAACACTGGCAGTGTTGAGGTCAGCGGTTCGATCCCGCTAGGCTCCACCAAATTAAGAAACCCGAAGATAGAGATGTCTTCGGGTTTCTTGTTTTCACGTCCCCATCAATTAATTCTATGCTTAGAGATTAAAATCCTTTCTTTGTATCCTTGATAGAAGCGTTGCTTCGTTGATTCGATTTCAAAAGTTAAAGATAAAACGGCCCCTAGGCCACTTGGTTTGTCGTATTGCCTGTTTTTCCATCAGTCACGGAAAATAATTCAAAAGTTAACAGGCACTGTTTTAGTAAGATTGGGTGATGGCTTGATTGGGGAGAGTAATTGGGGAACAAGATTTTTAAATGCAGTTCTATGATGTCTGGTAGTGTACCGGGATATCACAAGCTTCGTTTTTGATAGGTTTTTGTAGGCGTATTCTTCATTAATTTTCGCTACTGTAAGACATCTCCTACTTTTTCTAAATGCCTTTGTTAAGTTTTGTATCCAAGATTGCTAGCTTAAAAAATATCCTAATATAATCCGCCCCTAACGTAGAAAGTACTGGGGAAAGGATACCAATTAAAAGGAATTGTTTCTTCTACGCTATCCCTCCTCAAGCTTATCCATTTTCGGCAATGCAGTGCCCATAGAGCTGATGGGCTATTGGAGTAGTTATGCAACGGTTGCGTGTTCCTTTTGGTTTAAACGTACTTCTTTTAACGGCCTTAGCCTTTAATTCACAGGCCGCGCCTGATTATCACGGCGTTATCCCTAACCTCATCCCGGATCAAACTGCCACTGTTGGGCAAGAGCTTGTGGTGCCCGTGGAAGCATTTGACGTGGATGATGATGCAGCTGCATCCACATTTGCTATCTACACCATGGCAGGTTGGTCATACGATGCCGCCAGACAAGCCATGGTCTGGACCCCCGATGCCTCTCAGGTTGGTAGTTACTTGGTCGCACTCAATGCCAACGCCGATGGCAACAACTGGGGCCAACAACATTTTCACGTCGATTTTGGTGAACCGAATTACCATCCCTCTCTTGATTTAAGCGTTGCGCCTTCTCAGCTCTCAACAGGTGCAGCTTTTCAATATCAGCTTAATGCTAGCGATTTAAACGCGAACGACACAGCTACTTTTTACTCTTACAACCAGCCTACGGGCATGTCCATTGATGCAGCAACCGGCATTGTTTCATGGACGCCGCAAACCGGTGATTTAATCGATCGCGATTTGCTGGTCTACGTGTTTGACAAGAACGGAGCGCAAGGACGCCAGTACGTGCGCCTTGAATCAGATGCTGGCCGAATGCGACCAGAAATTACTCCGGCCGGATTGCAGCAGGTCGCTATTGGCAGCACGCTAAATTTGAATCTTCAGTTGCGCCAAAATGGCGGTCAGTA
>JAKSAW010000428.1 GCA_022361455.1 Pseudomonadales bacterium
CTTGTTTAATGAGTTCACTCAGCGAAGCACCATCTAAACCTGCACCAGGGAAAATCAGCTTGGCCCCGGTCAATGTACAAGCATAGGGGGTACCCCAAGCACTTACATGGAACATGGGCACAACTGGAAGCAAATTGGTGGCAGATGATAGATTCAAGGTATCCGGCATAGTAGACGCCCAAGCATGAATCAGTGTTGAACGATGTGAGTAGAGCACGCCTTTTGGATTCCCAGTGGTGCCTGAGGTGTAGCAAAGCGCTGCCGCGGTGTTCTCATCAAACTCTGGCCACTCATACTCTTCTGCTGCGTCAGCAATAAAATCTTCATAGCAGATGGCGTTGCTTAGACTGGTTTGCGGCATTTTATCGCTATCGGCCATTATAACGATTTTTTCCACACAGCTGATTTCAGCAGCTACTTTTTCCAGTAACGGCACGAAAGTCAGATCCACGAATAGTAACCTGTCTTCTGCATGATTAACGATATAAGTAATCTGCTCGGGAAATAAACGAGGATTAATAGTGTGAGTGACACAACCTATACCAGAAACGGCGAAATAAACTTCGTAATGACGGTAAGTGTTCCAGGCTAATGTCGCTATGCGATCACCAGGATTGATGCCATAGTTTTGTAGTGCATTAGCGAGTTTTTTGGTTCGCTTCGATGCTTCCAAATAGTTATAGCGGTGAATATCTCCTTCACATCGGCGACTAACAATTTCGCTTTCAGGGTAGTAGCGGGCGGCGTGCTCTAGCAAGTCAGAAATCAAAAGGGGACGCTGCATCATATTCCCAAGCATGGTGTAACTCCTTCCAGTAGTCTTATCATTAATGGTGATTTTTGTGGTTTCTAATTAATCGCTTTTTATAGATTGTTTTTATCGTTTTAGAGTTCGATATTCTAGAGGTTTACTCATTGTCTTTGAATTGTCCATGCCGACCAATACCTTGTGCAAATTGGCCAGCACCCGAGACAGTCTCTCCGGACTCAATCACTTTTACGCCTAGTTCAAATTCCGCAACAATTGCGTCACTTTCGGACATGTTCCATTGTTGATAGGCACTAAGCCGATCATTGCGCATACAGGTTTGTGGGAATCCGGCGATTTGTTTTGCTAGTTTCAGTGCTTCATTAATGGCTTCACCCGATGGCGCTAGTCGATTAACCAAGCCTATTTGCAAGGCCTCCTCTGCTCCCACAGGACGCCCAGTGAGAATAAGATCCATCGCGCGACTCATACCAATCAAACGTGGCAAGCGAACGGTGCCACCGTCAATTAACGGCACCCCAAAGCGGCGACAAAAAACTCCCAGCGTTGCATCACTAGCCGCGACTCGCATATCACACCAAGCGGCTAATTCTAGGCCGCCGGCCACGGCATAGCCTTCAATGGCGGCGATGACAGGCTTGGATAGTTGCATTCTTGAAGGGCCCATAGGGCCGTCGCCTAGTTTATCGATACGATTGCCTTCTCCCGTGGCGATGGCTTTTAGATCTGCGCCGGCACAAAAGGTGGTGGCTCCTGTCAGAATGGCAACGTTTTGAGTGTCATCGTCATCAAAGTCTTTAAGTGCTTTAGCGAGTGCTTCAGCAGTAGGGCGATCAACTGCATTCTTAGCCTCGGGGCGGTTTATCGTGATTATGGTGATGTCATCTTTTTGATCGATTAATACAGTCATGATTTCCCTCTGCTGAATCTCACAGACAATTAAAAAAAGAGTCTATGCTTATAGGATAAGGTTGTTATATTTACAGGAATCTAGCCTTAAGGTCTTTTGTTTTAATCACTTTTTGCTATATGAGCGTAGTTTAGCGTGGCAACAGAATCAGCCGAAGACAAAATCAAGGCTCTTGAAAAAACGCTTGCGGAAGAGCGAGCCCACAGTGCTGCTATTGAAAAAGAGCTGGCTGTGCTCAACGCCGAAATGACGTCTTCCATTACTTCTCAGAAACGCTTTACTGAACATCTCGAACGTTTAGTTGTGGAACGCACTCAAGAAGCATCCCAAGCACGAGACGAAGCGCTGGCGGCGAGCAAAGCGAAGAGCGAATTCTTGGCCACCATGAGTCATGAAATTCGCACACCAATGAATGCCATCGTTGGCTTCACTGAATTGTTGCTTAAATCTTCTCTGACAGAAAAACAGCGTGGCCATGTTAGTAATATTGATGTGTCTGGTCGAAATCTTCTGCAAATCATTAACGATATTTTAGATTTTTCCAAAATCGAAGCAGGTAAATTAGATTTAGAATATATTGATTTTAATGTGTTTGAGTTATGCGAGCAGATTGAAGCCATTTACCTAACTCAAGCAAAGGAAAAGGGATTGGAATTATCCTTTATTCTTGACCATAAAATTCCGCAAACCCTTCATGGGGATTCGCTACGAATTAATCAGATAATCACTAACCTCATCAGTAATGCCTTAAAGTTTACCTCTAAGGGTTCCATAACATTGATGGCTCGGCTGTTGAGTAAAGGTGATGACAATTGTGAAGTGGAGTTTTCTTGCCAGGATACGGGGATTGGTATCTTGCCGTCTGTACAAGAAAAGCTTTTCTCTGCGTTTACCCAAGCTGACGGTTCCACCACTAGACAATATGGTGGCACTGGATTGGGATTAAGCATCTGTCGTAAGTTGGTGGAAAAAATGAATGGCGATATTTGGGTAGAAAGCCAAATGGGCCATGGTAGCAACTTTAAATTTAGAGTTACCTTAGCGGTACCGCAAAATCAGCAGGCACAATCAACCCAGCAAATAAGTCGCGATGAGCATCAGTCCTTTGCCGAAATGAATGTATTATTGGTAGAAGACAATGAAATTAACCAAGAACTCGCCATGGAGTTATTGGCGAGCGTTGATGTCAAACCAGATCTAGCGCAAAACGGCCTAGAGGCATTGGAAAACGTCAAAATAAAAAACTATGATCTCGTGTTTATGGATATTCAAATGCCACTTATGGATGGCCTACAAACAGTGAGACGAATTCGCGAAGATTTTAAAGACAGAGATATCTATGTTGTCGCAATGACCGCGAATGCCTCCAACGAAGATCGTAAAAACTGCATGGAAGCGGGCATGAATGATTTTATTAGCAAGCCCATTTCACTGCAGGCCATTTCTAAAGTGCTTGCTGAGCGTCAGCAACAATTGCTGGGTGCCGAACGTCAACCACAATCTGCGTTTTCAGCATCTTTCTCAGCGGGGCAAGCTCAGCCGTCCGATCAACAAATTGAAGCCCCTGCAAATGATATACAAGTATTTAATACTGAAGCTGCTTTGCAAATGATGGGTAATCGTGAACCTCTGTTGCAACGCATGCTAGGGATGTTTTTAGATAAGTACAAAGATGCTGACGCGCAGCTTGAAGAATTGGTTAAGCAAGAAAGCTGGCAAGAGGCGCAGCGATTTGCCCATACAGTGAAGGGCGTTGCTTCTAATGTGGGAGCCGAAGAGCTAAAACAGGCTGTTTACGATTTAGAAATGGAATTCAAATCTATTCTCGGTGGTGGCCAAGAAAGCACACTCACGCCGCTGCAAACCTTTTTCTCCTATGCACTGGAGCGTTTCTGCGCAGCAGCGGCCGCATACCAAGCTTCTTAATCCCATTTCTATTCTGTCTTTAAGCACCGTCTATTTATTTCTCAATGCCTTTCCTAGTGAGTGGAGTTGCTTGTCTCGATGAATTGCTATTGGCAATCTCGCATACATTTGTTATAAATTAACAAATGCAACATGGTGTGTTGATATGTTGCATTTGGCTTTGAATTTGAATTTGGATTTGAGACGCAAATTCCATACTCGGGAGTGGAGCGCATGTCAGTGATTAAACGGTTAGGTAGAAAGAGAGTAGAGCCCTATCAAGATTATGGATTTTTTGGTCCAGATTCAGTGACTTGGAAAGTATTCCGCTATCCAACTTCCTTTATGGTTGGCTTTCAGCGAACGGTCGTTAGCGAGATGTTTGAGACATTTCTATTAGCTTCAGTGAGTGACACCGGAGCAGTTAAAGATCGGCCGGCTGTACGCTACGACAGAACCTTGCAATATGTGGCTACGGTGGCCTTTGCTGATAGTGAAACGGTGGTGAAGTCCTCCAATATCTTGTTGAATATTCATAGTCATATTCGCGGTATTGAGCCCCTCAGTGGTGGCTATTACGATGCGAATGATCCGGAGGCACAACTTTGGATTCATCTAACCCAATGGCACTCGGTGCTGTTGGCTTATGAAACTTTTGGACCAGGTAAATTGAGTCCAGAGGACGAAGACCAGTATTGGGCAGAGTGCAGACGTGCAGCGGCATTTCAAACCATTGATCCAGAAACAGTGCCCCGCAACCGTCAAGAAATGAGGGCTTATTATGCACGCATGCGGCCGCGCATGGCGGCGACGGAAGCTACTCAGGAAACAGTGGAGCACCTTCTAAATGCATCAGCATTTTTATTAGATGGTGTACCAAAATTTTTCCGCCCCTTTGCTCCCGGAGCAAAGATGCTATTTAAAACTGCAACGGTAGCTACATTGCCACGTTGGATGCGCAAACTTGGTGGCATCCAACAAAATGCTGTTACTGATGCAGTAGCCATTCTTGCCATGAGAGCAATGGTAAGAACGATGGCTTTGATGCCTGATGCGTATTTGTTGGAATTGATTCGTTGGATTTCGCCGGGTGCAGCAAAGATCGTGGCACCCATTGCCTTAGAACTTGCGCCTATTAATCTTCAAACAGTGACACCTAGCGAAGCATGGAAAAAGGCTGGTAAACTGCCTCCGGCTGAACAATATGAGCAGCACAAGATTAAACGTACTCAAATTCCGCCAGCTAAAGCGCCAAGAGATCCTGGTGTTACTAATTTGAGAAAGCTAGCTTAATAAGCGTCATGACTAAGTAAAGTGGTGAGCAAGTAAATTTATAGAGTTAATGAATATGCGCCTTGAATTTCTTCAGCAAATAACTTCACAGGGTGATAAGCAGTTCGATGCCACCGAACAACGAATATTAGATGCGGCATTGAACGAAGCCGCTGCTACCGGTGTTAACAAATTAACGATGGAAGGTATTGCTCAGGGCGCGAATTTAAACCGCGCTACCATCTATCGACGCTTTGGCAACATGGATAATATCCTGGCAGCACTTGCTATCCGTGAGGCGCGTCGTTTAACAAAAATACTCGCGGAAGCTACTAAGGGAATTGAAGAACCAGAGACGTTATTAGCCGAAGGATTTGTGGCTGCCATTGGCTTTGCAAGAGAGCACCCTGTCATTTCACGCACGGCAACTTATGAGCCGGCCAGTTTAATAAAAGCGGGCATGGCTAATAATGCAGCCTTGCTTACTTTGGGTGGCAAGTTTATGGCTGATACGATTCGCTGGGCGCAGTCAAAGAATAAAGCGTTGCATTTAAACGCGGATAGAGCAGGTGACACCGCGGCTAGATTGTTTGCTTCCTTTGTATTGTTGCCAGGCGGTATTAATCACCTAAAAGATGATCGCGCTGCACGAAAATATGCCAAGGACATCTTTGTACCCATGATATTTGGCCCATCAGCTGATTAATTTATGCTGTCCCTAAGCTAAAGCTTTCCTCGTTAAACACGTTTTATTTCATTGGCTGATCCCTTGTTTGTAGATTATTTGCTCGAGACAAAAGGGCAAGTGTGTCGAGTTTAAGTGTTCACCACAAACCCTACAGAATAATCTTTTGACATCTCATGACAGTGGTTGTGAATTGTTAGTCACGCTGTTTGATATTAGTGCTATGATGAACGATCTGTAACTATTTCATTTATCGCTAAATAATATTAAGTGTCTGAAATAAAAAGATATTAACGGGCAAGGGGTGAATTATGGGGCCATTAAAAGGCTATAAAATTATTGAGTTTGCGGGTATTGGACCGGGACCATTTTGCGCCATGATGTTGGCAGATATGGGTGCTGAGGTGATTCGTATTGATCGCCCTAACACGCCTGGTGGTAAGGGCGACGTACTTGCCCGTGGGCGCCAATCGATCGCAGTGGATCTTAAAAGCGAATCTGGCAAAGATTTGGTGCTACAAATGATTGCCCAATCTGATGGTTTGATCGAAGGCTTTCGTCCGGGTGTGATGGAACGTTTAGGATTAGGCCCCGACGAGTGTTTAGCTAAGAATCCTCGCTTAGTTTATGGCCGTATGACCGGCTGGGGTCAAGATGGCCCCCTAGCAAAAGCTGCTGGTCACGATATCAATTACATTTCTCTTACCGGTGCTTTACATGCCATTGGCCGTGCCGGGGAAAAACCAGTGCCGCCTTTAAACTTAGTTGGCGACTTCGGTGGTGGTGGAATGCTGCTAGCATTTGGCTTGGTTTGTGGTTTGTTAGAAACCAGTAAGTCTGGCAAAGGCCAAGTGGTGGATGCGGCCATGGTAGATGGAGCCGCTACGTTAATGGCAATGTTTAGTACTTTACAAAGTATGGGGCACTTCAGTGATGTGCGAGGCACACACATGCTAGATGGTGGCGCGCATTTTTATGATACTTATGAAACTGCTGATGGAAAGTATGTTTCTATTGGCTCCATTGAGCCAC
>JAKSAW010000141.1 GCA_022361455.1 Pseudomonadales bacterium
AAGCTGTTAACTCAATGCAAACACGCTGGCAAATGGCCGTGGTTCTAGCCGTCTCCATCATTATCGCCCTTTTCGACCGCTTGAATATCAACTTTGCAATGCCGCTAATCGCGGAAGATATGGGCTGGAGCGATAAAGAAATCGGTGAAAAAGGCATGTGGTTAGCCGCCATGTTTTACGTCACTTATGGTCTTGCCAATATTTTTCTTACACCAGTGGCGGAACGTTTTGGCCCTAGAAAAAGTCTTCTGGTGATCGTTATTCTGTGGTGTGTATTTACTGCCATGGGCGCTGTGTTAAGCCAAATATACTTACTATTTATTGCCGCACGTATTCTATTAGGCGTCGCCGAAGGCGTTCACTTCCCCATGATGAATTTGCTGACTAAGCGCTGGTTTCCGCTCCATGAGCGAAGTCGCGGTAATAGCGTGTGGGCCGCCGGTATGTTTTTATCCATGATTCTGGCACCGCTGATTTTGGTTCCGATGATGGATACCTACGGCTGGCGCAGTACCTTTATATTAATGGCGATACTGGGTTTGGTTATTACCTTCCCGCTGATTTACTTTTTTGTTTACGATGAACCCGGCAAGCATCCAAGAATATCCGCGAACGAATTAAGCTACTTGCAACAGCACCAAGTTAATAACACGAAGCACCAAGAACAAGCAAAAGATAACAATCCACCCATGAAACAGTTTCTACTGTCGAAGCATTTCTTGTTACTTATAACCATCAGCGGTTTTCACTACATTATTGTTTATGGCATTGTCACTTGGTTACCCACATACTTTAACAAGGAGCGCGGCATCGAGTTTGGTGATCTCAGTCTTCCTCTTATGCTGCCCTACTTATCATCAGTCGTTGCACTTCCACTTTGGTCTTACTTGGGGGACAAAACCAATACACGAGCATTGAGTGCAGGTAGCGCCTATATCCTTGCTGCCATTTGTTGTTTCATCGCAATTTCTCTGGAAAACGTTTGGATTTCGTTGATATTCATTAGTGCCGCTATCTTTTTTGCATCTGCCTACAACAGCGCCGAGTGGGCGTTCGTTCAGAGAGTCGTTCCTGATGAACTGGTAGGGAAAGTAGGTGGCGTTTATAACGGTATTTCTGTGCTAATTGGCGGCGTACTAGGCTCTGTGATTGTCGGATCTATCGCCTCATCATTGGGATCGTTTTCTGCAGGTTTTTTTGCCTTAGGGGTGATGAGTATCGTGGTAGCAGGACTACTGTTTGTGTTAGCTAGGCTTATTCGTTACTAGCTAGCTTGCACTAAAACGAAGACCCTGGCTGTTTTAGAAACTCAATTTCTTCGTCGGTAGATTCTCTACCTAGCAATTCATTACGATGGGGATAGCGGCCAAAGCGATCGATAATCTCTTTATGCTTTAACTCGAATTGATAATTGTCTTCCATGCCAGGCACATTAAATAATGTCACTGCTTGCTCATGTATTTTGGCAGATTCGCTATGCATATAGGGCAAATACATAAAGGCGCGCTTGGTATTATCCAGGGCTTGGTCTGCCTTGCAGTTAACCGCTTCTTGCGCCAACACCAGTGCCATGCCATCCCAAGCAAACGCCCAAGGCATATTGCGAAACATGTTTCGTGAAAACTGATCGAGCACAATAATTTCAGCTAAACGCCCTTCTGGTGCAGAACGCCAATCGAAAAGATCGCCAGTGACTGCCGCAGCATGATAATCCCCAAAACGTTCACGAATTTGATTATCAAATTCATCATCCTTAGCCCACCAGAATTTTTCGTCGGTTTCGTTAAACCAGAATTCAATAACACTTTGGTAATCCATGCAGTATCCCCGTTACCTATGACCAATAACTACTTTGATTTGCTGGGAGCACCGACTAACTTTTCCACCTCGTGTGCATCAAGAGTTTCTTTTTCCATCAATGCCTTCGATAACTTGGTGAGATCATCGCGATGTTTGGTCAACAAATCTAAAGCCTTCTGTTCTTGTCGCTTAACTAGTGTAGACACTTCATCGTCAATTTGCTTGGCGGTTTGATCACTGAAGTCTTTAGGTTGCGCCATTTCCATTCCTAAGAATGGATGCTCTTCATGTTGAGGAAAATGTACCGGGCCAAGGGAATCATTCATACCCCAGTTACTTACCATCTTGCGGGCTAAGCGAGTGGCCTGCTTTAAATCATCAGCCGCCCCCGAACTCACTTGGTCATAGACTAATTTTTCCGCACAGCGACCACCCAGTAAAACAGTGATACGATCTTGCAAATAATCCTCGGTGTAATTGATCCGATCTTCTTCTGGCATGGTTTCGGTTACACCTAAAGCTCGACCACGCGGAATAATCGTAATTTTGCTCAAGGGATCGGCCGCTTCGGAAAACCAAGCAACCAACGCATGACCTGACTCAGGAGTCGCTATGCGTTCTTTATCTGTAGAACTCAACACATCTTTACGCTCCACCCAGCAGAATTTTATCGTGAGCATACTCAAAGTCAGCTGCGTCGATAGTGACTTTATTTAACCTAGCCGCATGTAACGCCGCTTCGTTGACCAAGTTTTCTAAATCGGCACCGGAAAAGCCAATGGTTCGAGCGGCAATAGAATCCAGATCCACTTCATCCAAAACCGGCTTATGTTGCGTGTGAACCTGCAAGATTTTCAGGCGAGCTTTTTTCTGAGGTAGCTCTAGCGTCACTTTTCGATCGAAACGCCCTGGGCGCAATAGTGCAGGATCTAATACATCAGGCCGGTTGGTAGCTGCGATGACAACCACCGGTTCATCGTGTCCAAAACCATCCATTTCCGCCAAAATCTGATTAAGGGTTTGCTCACGCTCATCATTGCCGCCACCAACACCAGAGCCACGAACACGCCCTACGGAATCTATCTCGTCGATAAATATAAGCGCAGGTGCCTTTTCTCTCGCTTCATCAAACATGGAGCGAACCCTCGAAGCACCCACACCCACAAACATTTCCACAAACTCAGAACCGCTAATGCTAAAAAAGGGAACATCCGCTTCTGCGGCAGTTGCTTTAGCCAATAAGGTTTTACCCGTTCCTGGTGGGCCCATCATCAACATACCTTTTGGTAGTTTCGCCCCTAAGCGGCGGAACTTGTCGGGATTTTTTAGATATTCGATGACTTCTTGAAGGTCTTGCTTAGCGGATTCTAGGCCTGCCACTTCGTCAAAATTGATATCGGTTTCAACCTTCTCATAGAGACGTGCCTTACTGCGGCCAAAGCCAAACATACCGCCGCTGCTTCCTCCCATGCGGTTACGCATAACCTGATTAGAGTAAGCAAACAGGCCAAAGATCAACACCCAGGGTAAGATACTCAATACAATGCTAATCCATAAAGGAGTCTCTTCAGATTTCGCAGAGACTTTAACGTTATGTTGCTCCATCAATGGATATAAGGATGGATCTTCTACCGCAGGCAACACGGTTTTAAAATCAACGCGACCGCTTGGCTGTGTTGAATTAATAAAACGACCCGACAATTGCTGGCCTTTAAAAGTAACCGACTCCACCTGCCCCATAACGACTTGATGTTTAAAATCCGAGTACGCCAAGCGCTGCACCGACGGCGCGCTATTATCGATCGCTAAGTAATAGATGAGAAAAACAATGAAGGTAAATAAAAACGGGCGCCAATCCATAATGGGCGCTTTATTACCTTCATTATTAGATTCCCCTTTATTCGGCTTACCGTTATCAGGACCACCACTGGGTTTGCCGGATCGCGGGTTAGCTCTATTAGAGTTGCCCTTGCTGGGTGTGTTATCAGCGCCATTTTTATTAAAAGCAGCTAACTTGGCTTTAATCGGCTGAAAGGCCATGGACTTATGATCTCCTACTCTCGAATAAGTCTGTGCGACGCGATATCTAGGTACAGAGATCCTAAGTCTATCAGACTCATAACTGGGCCGTTTTTATGATTCCACGCTATAAGGCATTAGTTTACTTTAAGTCATCTTGATGATGAGTTAATAGCCTAGAATGATGAACATCCCATTAAGCTGCACCTAAACCAGGCCTAGATCAATATTTCTATTAGATTCCCTATTTACAATAAAAATTAAATCTTGGCTCCTGAAACCAATATTAAGGCCGTTAGCTTGCAAAAGACCTTACAGAAGCTGTTCCAGTCAATGATCGGCAGTTTGCGGGATCTCACCCCTATCGTTGCCGTTATCTTATTCTTTCAATTAGTAGTACTTAAACAGCCCTTGCCTGAAGTTGGCCAATTAATTATTGGCGTTATTTTCGTCATCATGGGGCTTACCTTTTTCATCCATGGGCTAGAGCAAGGCCTGTTTCCCATCGGCGAGACCATGGCCCATGCCCTCGCGCGAAAAGGCAGCATTTTCTGGTTAATAGTATTTAGCTTTTCCTTGGGATTTGGCACCACGGTGGCTGAGCCTGCACTGATCGCGGTAGCCGCCGAAGCAGCAGCAATCGCAGCAAATGGTGGTGTTATTGAAGCCTCTGAAGCCGCACAAGAAGGTTATGCCAACGGCCTACGCATGACAGTAGCCTTATCCGTTGGGCTTGCAATCGTCATTGGTGTTATTCGAATTATTAAGGGCTGGCCAATCCAATGGATCATCATTGGTGGCTACATCATGGTGGTAATCATGACTTCCTTCGCCCCCCAAGAAATTATTGGCATTGCCTATGATTCAGGCGGTGTTACCACATCGACTATCACAGTGCCTTTAGTCACCGCTTTAGGGGTTGGACTCGCCTCTTCCATCAAAGGTCGAAATCCAATGATCGATGGCTTTGGCCTGATCGCTTTCGCCTCACTAACGCCCATGATTTTTGTTATGGCCTACGGGATGATCATTCAATAATGCTTGAAGAAATCTTTACCGTTTTGATCAGCACCGTCAAAGATGTGATTCCTATTGTAGCGATCATCTTTGGCTTCCAATTTGCCATTATTCGCAAAGTGCCCCCAAATCTAATGCGCATTATCACGGGCTTTATCTGGGTACTTATTGGTCTCTCCTTGTTTTTGCTTGGACTCGAGTGGTGCTTATTCCCGCTGGGTAGATTAATGGCAGAACAACTTACCGACCCAGTCTTCATACATGGTTCCAAAGCTGCTGCAGAAGCCGTCACCCAAATCAATTGGCAAGATTATATATGGGTATATGTCTTTGCCTTTCTCATCGGATTTAGTACTACCATTGCCGAGCCCTCGCTAATTGCAGTGGCAATTAAGGCCAGTGAAGTTTCAGGTGGCGCCATCGGCGTATGGGGTCTGCGTATTGCCGTAGCCTTAGGGGTCGCCGTAGGTATATCCCTGGGTGCCTATCGCATCGTCGTGGGCGACCCCATCCATTGGTATATTATTGCCGGGTATATCGTAGTGGTGATTCAAACCACCGCCGCACCCAAACTAATTATTCCACTCGCCTATGATTCAGGCGGTGTGACCACCTCAACGGTCACAGTGCCTTTGGTAGCAGCACTCGGGCTTGGTTTGTCTGAAACTGTGCCTGGTCGCAATCCACTACTAGATGGGTTTGGCTTAATCGCGTTTGCAAGCTTGTTCCCCATTATGTCAGTGATGGCCTATGCTCAAGCGTCAGAATTTTGGGCCAAGCTTAGAAGTACTCGGCTCGCCAAGGAAAGCGAAGATGAAGCTTAATTCCAGCAAGCGACAACAACTTACATCAAGAACCGCATCATCACAGAGGAACTTATCATGCACTTTAAAATGATTGTGGTATTCGTCGAAGACGATAAAACCAATGCCGTTATGCAGGCGGCACGTCAGGCTGGCGCCACGGGAGCCACTGTCATTAACAATGCACGCGGTGAAGGCCTAACCCGTTCGAAAACATTTTTTGGTCTCACGCTTGAAACTCAACGAGACGTCATATTGTTTCTTGTAGAAGAGCATTTAAGCCGCCACATTCTTGAAGAGATTGGCCGCGCTGGGGAGTTCGACGAAAAACCCGGTACGGGTATCGCTTTTCAGCTAGACGTGGAAGATGCGGTAGGCATTAGTCATCAGGCCAAGAAAATTACCGATGAAATGGAGCAACTACTATGATCCCGAAGAAAGTGATCCAAGCACAAAATGTCATGAAGCCCATCTTCATCGAGATGGACGGCCTAAATACAGTGCAAGAAGCCCTAGAAAGGCTGCGAAACGAAGAAGCTAAAGTCGTCATCGTTAAGAAACGACACGAACACGATGCCCACGGCTTAATTCTGCTATCCGATATCGCGAAAAAGGTATTGGCAAAAGACCGGGCTCCAGAGCGCGTGAACCTCTATGAAATCATGGCCAAGCCAATGTTAACCGTTCCACCAGAGATGGATGTTCGCTATTGCGCTCGACTATTCGATCGCTTCGGCCTATCTGTTGCTCCGGTTCTCAAAGACGATGAGATTATCGGGATTGTCAGCTACAGCGAACTAGTGTTGCATGGTCTTTGTGAACTTGTAGAATAGCGCCCATCTACCATCAGATGGGTCTCTGACTATGGACATTACAGAACAGCTATTGGGCGATTGCTCACCCTATATTTACAACTTGGTCTATGACATCGATGTACGGATGTTGTTCATCGAGTGCATGGATGATCCAAAGACCCAAAACCCACTGATTCGCATCGTATTCCCGGGAATCAGAAGCTATGAAGAGGTCAATCAGCTGGACAGTCCCGAAGACGATAACATCGATGATATTATGACGATCAACCGCATCGAAGATGATCGAATTCTGATCGCAACCTATAAAAAGGAAATCACCATTACCTTGGATCAGGATCCTTTTATAGAAGAAATTGACGAGCCCTAATCATGGTCAGGGCTAGGGTAACGAAATCGAGATAATAGCTCAAAAATGCACCAAATTTGGGCCACTTCCTCCATCAGGGACGCTGAATTGCCCATCCGTAAACCACTGCTATTATTAAGATATATCTTCAATAACAAGTAGTAGAAATGTGACAGTCTTGGTCTTCGCCAAACGCCTATTGCCCTTATTACTAATGCTCACTTTGAGTAATGTTGCCGGTGCCAATAGCTGTGATAGCCTGAACGTTAATGGAGGCCAGAACTGGTTTCCATTTTTTGATCGTAACAATCAAGATCGTTATGGCATTCTTGGTGATGTTGTCTTTCAAGCAGCAGAAAGACAAGGCATTCAACTCACCCTAACTCCCGCAGTATCTTGGAAACGCCTGCTGTTTGATCTTAAGAATGGCAAGTTAGATATTGTAGCCGGCGCATTAAAAACAAAAAAACGGGAAAAACTGTTTCTCTATTCAAACCCTGTTTACTACACCAGCTTAAACCTCTACGTAAGAAGCGATAATCAATTTACCTTTGAACAACCCGCGGACCTTAATAACAAGCGCGGTCTTCGCATAAGGGGTATGAGCCTCGGCCAGGAAATGGACCGCTATGCCTTCGATCATCTCATTTTAGAAGAGACCACCGATACCAGCAGTCTTTTTAAAATGGTTGCAGCTGGCAGAGTGGACTATGGAATTTTCTATTTGCATAGTGGCTTAAGAGAACTGAAACGAATTCGATTAAAAAGCAAATTAGTGCCTCTTCCCAACCCCATTGCCAAAGAACCCATCTATGTAGCATTCTCAAAAACTTCAAACTGCCAGGCTGAAATACAAAGGTTGTCTCAAGAAATCGATCGCATGCTCCAAGACGGCAGCATCGAACGCATCGTTTCCTCCTATATCAAACCTGACATTAACCACGACAATAATTTAGTGAGCTGGGACTATGACTAAGATTCCCTTACTCAGAAAATCATGTTGTGCTCGTTTATATCTACTCGGGCTATGGATCTGTGGCTGTTTTATTATTTCAACAAGTCATGCCGATGAGCTAATGTTTGGTATATCTGAAGACATTAGCGATGTGGCAGAAACTACATCATCGAAACGTTTAAGCGACCTATTCAGTTCCCCCGTATCTATTAGCACCGTTGACGCTGAAGCTATAAAAAATGCAGGTATTACCAGTGTTGCGGAAGCGTTAAAACTCGTTCCAGGCGCAATTGTCGTAGAACAACTTAATGGCCACTTTGAAGTCTATCTGCGCGGTTTCCAAAATGTGCCTAGTAACGGCACGCTCACCGAACTTAGCGGTCGTCTAAATCTGGTAATGGTAGATAACCGAACGGTGTATAACTATTTCCATGGTGGTACTTTTTGGGAAACGCTCCCAATTCATGTGGACGATATTGAACGCATTGAAGTGATTCGCGGTGCTAGTAGCGCACTTTATGGTTCAAATGCCGTAACAGGTGTAATTCATTTCATTACCAAACGCGCAAAAGAGCCCTCAAAGTATCGAGCTAACCTCACAGCAGGCAGCTACAACACCAAGGTTGGCCACTTCAGTATTGAAAAGTACTGGCAAGATCACGCAATTCGTCTTAGCGGTTATAAGGATCAAAGAGATCGCTCACAAAGCACCTACTACAATCCAGGTACTGAATCATATATCGATATTATGGATATACCTCTTGGCGATGTTGTTGATGGCTACGAAGATCCTAATAAATCCAGAGATGTACAAAGCTTCCTCATTGCGATCAACAACGACAGTACCAAACTTCTTCATTATGATTTCACTTTGTCCCATGAAAATTCCACCGTCCAGAAATCTTATATCGGCTTAACGACACCTATTTCAGTAAGCCACTCACAAAGTTCTGCGGCCAATCTAAAGGTCAACTATTTAGACTTTGATTTCAGAACCAGCATTAAACAGGGAGAGCATGCCATAGGTGGTTTTCCAGACTTTAATCAGGATTTTAAAATTTACCAAACCAATTTGGAATACACTTTTAAGTTTCCAAAATGGATTATTCGCCCTGGCTTAAACTATGACAGTGCCACCTATGCCGCATCGTTTGTAGATAAAGAGGAAAAGCTTACCACCGAAAGCTATTTGGTTCGAACTGAATACACTCCGACCAATGATATAAAAATAGTTGCCGCCCTACGCTACGATGACTACAGCGTTGCTGATGATAATTATCTTAGCTATCAACTTTTGGGAACTTATTTATTGAATGAAAATACACTGCTCAGAGCAGGTGTGAGTACCGCGAACCAATCTGCATTTATGTTTAATAGCCTTTTCAGTCTTGAGATAGAACCAGAGTTTCTGGACAACATAAGAATTCTCTATGAAGGCATGGAAGATGCTAAGCTAGCGAAAATGACAACCTATGAATTAGGTGTACGTCATAACTTCAGTTTTAATAATTGGTTGGATATAGAGATATTCCATAGTAAATTCGAAGACCCTGCCACCTATGCGGTTAGCTCACTAACTTCGGATCCTCCCTTTACCGTTGTCAGCAATAATTTAGTGGAATTACCCACTACAGCAACCCAAAATGGCATTACCGCTAACTGGCAGTACGAACATGTAAACTGGGATTTAAATCTCTTTGCAACTTACCAAGAAACTGAGCTAGACAATCAGTTTAGAGTACTGATACAACCACTCGAGTATTATGATACCGATGCCGAAAGCGTTCCTAACTGGACTGCAGGTTTTGTTACAAACTGGAAACCCGATGCTAACTGGAATCTAAATTTTCATGGTTATTATTTGGGTGACTATGATATCGAACTTGAACCATCAAAAGGCGGGGCACACTCCCCTTCCAATTTCTTGCTTAACATGACCGCAAGGAGACATTTCAACCGTTGGGTAGAAGGCTCTTTGTCCTTTAAGAATCTATTTGGAAATACTCGCTCACAGCATTTTAATACAGACTTCATCAAGCCCACGATCTTGTTCAGCATTCGAGTGAACTTCGATCATGAGCATTGATAAAAGCGTTTGTTAAGAACTCTTAAAATGTATCTTTCTTAGCCTCTATATAATTGCGTCTTCAATCTCATTGGCGCAAAGGCCGCTGCAGATTTACCTAGCGATGGCTCTGCTACTTCACTTAAACCACCTCCACTGACATTGGCTCTATAAGCTTTAGCGAAAAACGAGTCCGCTGTTTTGTTTACTGACTCAGCGTAATACCACTCCCCCTGTATATGGTCCTTAGTGATATCGAGCAGCACATGCCCCTTATGGAAAAAATCCACGTGATGCATATGGGGCATATTCTTCACAAGCTCTGCGGATAATCTATCTGACACGGGTTTAACGGGGATCGACGGAGATGTCACACCAGGAGTAACAAACTCAACGCCTAATATTTCGGTATTAGTAAAGGGATCTTCTTGAATATCATTCGCCCACGAGGAATGAATATCTCCTGTTAGAACGCAGAAGTTATCGATACCTTCAGATTTTATAAAATCAAACAGTTGTTGCCGTGCTACAGGATAGCCATCCCACTGATCCATATTCAAACTCACGTAACCAGCGGCAAGCTGCGCCATCATCACTTGCTGACCGAGCACTTTCCAAGTCACCCCATCCGCTTGAGCATTGGCCATTTGATCAAACAACCAAGCTTGTTGCGCATCGCCCAACAATGATCTTGTGGGATCATTAATGGTAATCAAGTCACCAGGCACCGCTTGTTTGTCCCTACCAACCAAACGCGTATCCAGCATACTTAGATTCAGTAAATCACCAAAACGAAAATTACGATACACCAATTGATCCTGGTTATGATCCAGACCAGTTTCTCTGATAGGCATCCATTCAAAGTAAGCTCTTATGGCATTGGCTCTGCGCACCGGCCACGGACCTTGATCCTCTTCGTGATTTTCTGCGCCATTATCGTAGGAGTTATTCGCCGATTCATGATCGTCCCAAATGGTAATAAATGGATGCTGACGGTGCGCTTCCATTAAATCAGGATCAGTTTTGTACTGTGCGTGTCGCATGCGATAGTCCTGCAATGAAACGATATGATGAGCTGGACTATGTAGACGATTGACTAAGAAAGGGTTAACTAGGTCATTACCATATTCATAAATGTAATCACCTAAGTGTAATACTGCATCAATATCTTGATATTCAGAAATAGTACGATAAACATTAAAATATCCTGCGGTGTACCAGGAGCATGAAGTAAAAGCTAAACGAACATGCTCCACAGAACCCATTGGCAAAGTTTTAGTACGCCCAATTTGCGAGCGCCATTCGCCATGAGCAAACTGGTAATAGTAAGTCGTGTTTGGTTCTAAGCCGCTGACATCAAGCTTAACCGTGTAATCACGCTCGGGACCGGTGGAGCCAGAACCCTGCAACACAATCTCCTTCATTTCTGAGTCAGCGGCTACCCACCACTCATAAGCCAAAGGATCTGTAGTGAGTTCTTCCGAAGTGATGCGAGTCCAAAGAATCACACGATCAGCTAACGGATCTCCAGAAGCTACGCCATGTTTGAAAGGGCCTTCGATACTACCCAAGCAACCTTGCAATGAAGTAACCGATGCCAGCGTGGCACCCCCAGCAGCTGCTTTAAACAGCGAACGACGACTAAGACTCATAAACTCTCCCCTGAGTTAAGTAAAACGGCAAAATTATGGCAACAAAAGATAGACAGCCTTAGTAACGCGAACCCTATTAGCAAACAATGACAAAATGGTTCAGCTTGAAAGAAGGGGTAAAATTTACCAAGATTGATAAGGTTGACAGTAAAATTGGACGTCTGAGCACAATGTTAGTAGATTTCGGAACAATAGATCTCAAGGGTACACAACAATGAAAGGCATATTTATGACAATCTTTTTAGCATTAGTATTGTCATTGATGGGGTGCTCAAAACTGTATTTCGGCTACAACCAGGAAGAATGGAATAAGTTGTCTAAATTACAACAGCAACAAGTAATGGCTAATTACAGAAAGGCACGTGAAGAACAAGCAAAATTAATATATGGCGATCCAGCCAAGGATGCAGGTGATGCATTTGTGGAAAGAGCCACTGGTTACTATTAACCAGTAGCTCCTTATTTCAACCTAAAAACTCAGCTCTAGTTTGGGAATTGGTTTTGAATATTCCACCCAAAGCGGTTGTCTCAGTTTCCGAATTCACGTCCATCACACCCCGTGACTTCACGCAGTAATGAGTCGCAGAAATCGTGATAGCCACATTGTCGGTTTGGAGCAACGCCTGCAACGCAGTCAGCACCTGCTTTGTTAAGCGCTCCTGCACTTGTGGACGCTGTGCAAAAAAACGCACGATGCGATTTATCTTGGAAAGACCGATAATTTTTTGATCGGGGATATACGCCACCTTCGCTACCCCGTCGATAGTAATAAAGTGATGCTCGCAGGTACTAGTTAGGCTTATATCTTTTACCTTAACCATTTCATCAACCTGCATTTTGTTTTCAATCACGGCAATCTTGGGAAAATTCTCGTACTCTAGTCCGGCGAATACTTCATTCACATACATCTTAGCGATGCGGTGAGGAGTTTCAGCTAGGCTGTCGTCTTCCAGATCGAGCCCAAGTGTACCTACCACTTCAGTCATTAGGCCTTTGATGCGCTCGTACTTTTGTTGAGAGGTCATGCCCGTTTCTCTCAACGGCGTTTCCAAGCCTTTTTCAATCAAGCAATCTCGAACTAATTTGGCCTCAGGTGTCAGCATGGCGACGCCTCCTTGTTAAGTTATTCACGTTCCCAAGCGAGGGTAAGGGAAACAGAATCGGCAAAGCGAAGTGCATGTGGTTTATCGATGGTCACCATAGCCCTTTCGACCCATGGATGATCACATGCAATACCTAACACGTCCGCCACTAAACGCTCCAACAGCAAAAACCGACCTTCCTCAACGTGACGAATCACGTTCTTACAAACAGTCTTATAGTTGAGTGCGTTCTCAACATCGTCACTATCGCAGGCTTCACTAGCTGGATAATGAATTTCAATATTAATCACCACATCCTGCTTGTTAGCCTTTTCCACATCATTAAATCCGATGTAAGTGCGTAACCTTAGATTTGTGATCTTTATAATGGCATTCGTACCCATGTTGCTCATCTCTTGGCTAGAAAATTACGTCTGTGCCCAACGTTAGTTAATGTTACGATCAAATTACAGCAAAATATTTATGTAGCTTCTAGCTTTTGTCATAACTTGTTAACGTTTTGTCTATAACGCATTTTTTGTAAGGTTTTAAAGGACTTAAAGATCGAGCAACAACAGCTCACTCAGAAATTGACATCAATTCAAATCTAACGCTAACATGTGTACATCGTACACATAAATCAGATTAGCCAAATGAGCCCAGCTACAGTCAGCGCACCGAATCAACAAAATACCAAAACTCGAATTATCGAGAGTGCCCGCGATATCTATTTGTCGGAAGGTCTGCAATCACTCTCAATGCGCAAGGTAGCAAAACAAGCAGGCTTGAGCACTATGGCTACATACCGTCATTTCGAAAACAAAGACGATCTAATTAGCCACGTGATTATGGAAGGCTTCAGAATCTTTCAATCTTATTTCTACAAGGCTTTAGAGGGTAAAACCCCAGCTGAACGATTAATCTTGAGCGCCGATTCTTACTACCTTTTTGCGACTGAAAACCCTAAATATTACGAAGTAATGTTCATGTCGGTGTCCCATGTCACTGCAACAGCGCCGAGCGAGCAGGCACAAGATCTAATTCGCGCATCCATACAGTTTCTTTATGATCGAGTGGCCGAATGTGTCGACGCAGGCCTATTGGATGGACCAGCATCAAAACGACAAGTGCTGCATCTTTGGTCCCATAGCCATGGCTTAATATCGTTGTATTTATCGGGACATATTGATGGCAATACGCCCTTCAAAACTCTTTACCAAGAATCCATGGCGGTAATGATGAAGGGGCTAGGATTTAAAAAAGAAAAACTATCTTAACAAAAAAATTTAACCCGATGTGTACACTGTACACATCAACCTTATAAACAGAGCGGAGATAACCATGTCGAAATTAGCGATTACAGAAAGATACGGCAAAGCACTCGGCAACGGCACAGAACCTCAAGAATCACCAGAATGGATTTCTGATATAGACAATCCTTGGTTACATGGGCTGTTCGCTCCCACTACCGTTGAAATGAGTTGCGATGAATTAGAAATCGAGGGCGAGATACCCAAAGACCTAGTGGGTGGGTATTTTCGCAATGGCACCAATCCGCGCTTTAAACCCACTAACCGTTATCATTGGTTTGATGGCGACGGCATGATTTACGCCATTCGTTTTAGAGATGGTAAAGCGGTCTATCAAAATAAATGGATCGAAACTAAAGCCTTTACCATGGAAAGTGAAAAAGGCGACGCTATTTGGCCCGGTGTGTTAGGGCCTTTTGATTTTAATTTGCCCATTTCACCGATCAAAGATACCGCCAATACAGATCTAGTGTTTATCAACAATAAGCTTTGTGGGCTTTGGTATGAATCCGGCGCAGTTTATCAATTAGATCCATTTACATTAGAAACAGTAGGCACAGAAGACTTTAATGGTCAGTTAAATGTTCCCCTATCTGCCCATTCCAAGGTTGATCCAAATAGCGGCGATCTAATTTTCTTTAGCTACGGCGATCGTAAACCTTACATGCGATATGGCGCGGTCACTCCTGATAACGAAGTCCATATCACTGAGGTAGAGTTACCGGGCCCAAGGCGACCCCATGATGTTGGGGTTACTGAAAACTATTCCATTCTTCATGACTTCCCTATTTTTCATGATGAATCCCACTTTAAAAAAACCGGTAAACGAGTCCCCTACTTTCACCCTGATGTTGCTACGCGCTTCGGTGTTATTCCTAGATTTGGGAACAATGAAGACATCAAGTGGTTCGAATTCAAACCCTGCTACATGCTCCATGTGATTAATTGCTGGGAAGAAGGTGATTGGGTGGTTCAAGTTGGCTGTAGAACCGATAATCCAAATGCCGTTAAGCCCAAAGCAGAAGACGGTGATATTGCCGGTATGATCGCGTTCTTAACACTGCAAGCGAACATCTATGAATGGCGCATGAATACCAAAACGGGAGAAACCATCGAACGCAGTATTAACGAATTAAATGTCGAGTTCCCCTATATTAATCGCCACTTTATGGGACGTAAGAATCGCTATAGTTACTTGCAATATATTCCCTATGAGGCGCCGGCCACTTTCGATGCACTCGTTAAATTCGACATAGAAACGGGAAGCTTTCAGCGCTTCGATTATGGTGATGGCATATTTGGGAGTGAGGCGCCCTTTGCTCCAAAGCCTAATGCCAAAGATGAAGATGATGGCTACGTGGTAACTTTTGTTACCGATACGAATAATTGGAAATCTAGTTGCTGGATATTTGATGCCAAAGATATTGAAAAAGGCCCCATTTGTAAGATCTCCATTCCCCACCGTTTGCCGGCAGGTTTTCACACGCTTTGGGTAGATGGAAAAGACCTATACAGTGATCTTTAAATTTATTGCCCATAGAGAATGACGTTGGAAAAAGCCTATGCACACTAGTAATCAAACCGCATTCGTAATCGATGGTGCCAGAACACCCTGGGGTAAATTTCTTGGCGGTCTGCAAGCTGAAACACCAACGCAACTTGCAACCCATGCAGCACAAGCGGCGGTAAGAAAATCAAAACTAGACCCATCGAGTATTGATAGTGTGATTATTGGCAACGTCTTACAAACGGCAAGTGATGCCGCCTATCTACCAAGACACGTTGCACTAGAGGTCAATGCGCCTATCCAATCCGATGCGCTAGTAGTCAGCAGAGCCTGCGGCTCAGCTCTGGAGTCAATCATTCAAGCAGCGCGTTTGATACAAAACAGCGAGGCCAATACCGTACTTACCGGCGGTACAGAAAACATGAGCATGGCACCCTATGTAGTGCGCAATGCGCGCCAAGGTCTACGCATGGGTCATCAAACATTTGAAGATTCATTAATGCAATCCCTGTTTGACGCCAAAGCTGGTTGTGTTATTGGCCAAACCATTGATGCCTTAGCAAAAGAATATGACATCAGCCGTGAAGCGGCTGATGAATCAGCATTAAGGGGCCAGCAAAAATCATATGCCGCCCAACAAGCAGGCTACTATGGAGAAGAAATTGCGCCGGTTCAGACTAGCTCAAAAAAAGGCGGCGATGTCTGTGAAGACGAAAGCCTGCGACCCACCATCACTGCAGACATGCTGGCAAACTTACCGCCGTTATTTGCAAAAAATGGCGTTGTAACAGCGGGAAATTCAACTGGTCTTAACGACGGAGCAGCTATGGCTGTGATTGTTTCTGAAGCCACTATACAGCAGCAGAGTCTATCCCCCCTAGGTAAGATCATTGGCTGGGGCGTGAGCGGCGTTGCCCCCATTTCTATGGGCATTGGCCCAGTGAGTGCCTCTCAAAAAGCACTAAAAATGGCAGGGCTTACTATTAACGATATGGATGTGGTGGAGTTGAATGATGCGTTTGCTGTGCAATCCCTTGCCGTTGAGAAAATCATGGAACTCGACCCAAACAAAGTTAACCCCAACGGTGGAGCTATCGCACTCGGCCACCCTATGGGTGCCACAGGAACTCGATTGATCATTAGTGCACTTTATCATTTAAGACGCACTAGCCAGCGCTATGGATTATGCACGGTGTGTATTGGTGGTGGGCAAGGAATTGCGGTGGTAGTAGAGAACATGGCTTTTTAACCATGTTCTCTTTGAACTGCTAAGGGTTAGCCAATTAGTAAAACAATCTAACAACCAAGCTCTTTAGAAAAATCATGCAATGATTTCTTGAGCTGGTCATCAACATGATCCTCATTGACTCGATCTAACAAACTGCAAAGCACACGTTTTTCTTCTTCATCGATAACACCATCCTTCAAGGCCAACTTTTTCATAAATGACAATTCTGATTCACTAATCACATCGTCATTGGCCAATGCATACAAAAAAGAATACTGTTCGATTTCCTTTGCTCTGGAGCCGTCACTCATTCATTTACCCTCGCTGTTTTTTCTTAAAATGGTCCGAGAACCTCATAGGTAATCCCAAGATTCTGTGGAAAACGCTTTTTGGGACCACGCTGCGAGCTAAAGTATAACCGCTTACCAGCGGGATTAAATGCCGGGCCCGTGATCTCAGAATGATCTTGATCAACAACCTGCACGATAGGTGCTACATCACCAAATTCATTGATCGCTACAAGCTGCATATCGCCACCATCTTCCGCCACAATAACCTCTCCAGATGGCGCTACCGTGACATTGTCCACGCCGGAGAGAATTGGGTTAGGATTGGTATTAATATCATAGAGAATCGATAACTTTTGCGCCTGAAGGTCTAGCTCCCAAACACGGTTATCACCTTTGGTAGTGAAAAACACCCGCTGATCATGGTACCAAATGCCCTCCCCACCTCTAAAATGAGTCGCATCTTCCACCTGGTATCGGGTTGGGACACTATTCAATAGGGCCGATGATTTGGTTTTCTCAAATTGAGGGAAAGGAGCTTCAACTGGCAACCAACGCACATCAACAATGGCATCTGGATCGATATCGGTGGCTGCATCAAAGCCATCGATCACCGCAACCTCTAACAAACCAGATTCCAAGTTAGGGTAATCATCCGGCGTGAAACGGTAAAAACAGCCATCGCCAGTGTCTTCGGTTAGATATAGGTGTTGATTGATAGGGTCAACAGCAACCGCCTCATGCTTAAACATGCCCATGTATGGACGTTTCACTGCCTTCTCATTGCCATAAGGATCACATTCCCAAACAAATCCTAAATCGTGCTCCTCACAACTTAACCACGTATTCCAGGGTGTTGCCCCACCGGCGCAATTCAGACTAGTACCACTTAGAATATTGTACGCATCAACAATATCGCCCAAAGCGTTAAAGCGAACCGCTTGTACCCCACCAGCTGCTGGAAACTCACTATTAGACACGTAGATCCAACCGGCATCATCGGTTTCAAAACAGGCGCCGCCGTCAGGAAAAATATGCCAACCCTTACGAGTATTAGGAACACGATAAAATGCTTGGGCAATACGTCGTGAGCTGAAGCCAACAGGCAGTCTAATTCCCAAATCATCCGGCGCTTGAAGCGGTCCAGCTTGAACTAACGATGTGGAAGATGCTTGAGCCGGTCGACTAATTTGAGCCATGGCCGGTGCCATAGCAGCGATCCCAGCGGTTTTTAAACTCCTGCGTAAAAATGCGCGACGTAAAGTATCCATGACAACCCCCTTTTTTGTTTACACGGATAAGAAACACACAATGCTGCAAAACACAACTGATGTCGCACTAGTGTTCCAGTTTTAAATGAAAAAGGGATGAATCCTACGCAAGATCCTGTAGAGCTTGATCGTAAGTAACCACATTACCATAGAGGTCACTGCTCAAATGTTCGGCAGCTACCTGGGGTGATAGGCCATATTTAACACTTACTTTATAAGCCTCTAATTCAAACTTATAGCGCCATTTCTTGGAGCCGAAATAGAGTAATGCAAAGCCAATAAATAAGAACTTAACTTGTTGCCTTAAATGAACCTTCTCATGTTCTACGAGATCCCTTGGCGGATTATCTAGATTGGTAAACACGAAAGGCCAAATAGTGATTGCAGCTGCACCACGAGGCACAAAGACTGGAAATTTCACGATCATAAATGGCCCTTTTCAAATTCGACATTTCAAAAGACAAATGATTACTTGGACAAATGCTCATTCAGCTGCTGAAGCAATGACTTGGGAATTTTCTTAAGCACGAGTTCACCTGTTTCCGGATGATAAACCACTTCATTGCCCAGCTGAGAGGAAGAAAAGCTTAAACTTAAATCTTTGTCTCGACCATTAAATCTAACCAGTTTTTTAAGTTTGTTTTTATCGGGAATAAAACCGTCCCTCTGGGTTTCCAAATTTTTCTCAGCAAATTTTGCAAAATCATCGGGTGAATCATCATTTAAATAGGCAGATAAATCGGCATACATCACTTGTTCACCAGCTTGGTCTTGATCAATACAATACTCAACCACTTTAGATTTGCATTCCTGGCTTTGCTCATCTGGTAAGTCTTGAGTATAGGCTTCCACCACATTCATAAATTCCTGAGTATCGGCAGTTGCGTCAACCGTAGTGGCAAAACCAAGCCACTTCTCTACCACATCTTGCAAACCTTTTTCACCACGATGTCGGGAAATGGCTAAATAACTATTGGATGATTCAGATTGCCAAGGCTCCAATTGAATTCGCCCGGCGAAACCTAATTTGGAAAGATCCGCATATTCAGTTTCGGTAATTTCTAACTGCGCGTTAATGGAAAAAGCCGATTGTAATTGCAGGTGCACGGCATAAATTTCGCGCTGCTCACCACTGCTCTCGGCAATGAGGATATGCCCGTGAAAAGCTACCTCAGTTTCGTTTAACAATTCCACGAAACGCTCAACCATTTTTTCAGCCAGTCGGTGAAAAGGAATCGATTGATCGAGATATTGTCTGAGTAATGCTGGGAGAGGATTTTCACCGATATCATCGGAGAAACACCCATAACGTTTGCTGGTACGTTGAACGAAATAACGCTTGCAACTCTGAAGCAAACTATCCGCACGATCATCAATCACTGCACCCTGACTCGGTGGATGAATCTCTGCGGCCGAGGCAGGATCAATACGAAGAATTTCATAAGTACAGAGTTGTTCAATCGCCATTATGGATCTCAAAGCAATGCAAAGGACCGGTGATTATACCCGCTCGCCTGAGCCACTCAACTGCGATGGACAGTTTTCCATCAAGCAAGTTGGCCGTTGATCAAACCTTGATCCCAAAAAAGCCAATGACTAAGTGATTTTTATAAGCGATACTGCCGCTCGCCTGGATAACCCAAACAATAACAAGCCTGGGCCCAGGCACAAAAAAGAAAAATTGCCTCACAATTCAAGGACTTTCATTATGGATAAACGTGCTGTTTCCTTATTTTTTGGGCTACCGCTTTTCATTCTTAGCCTATGTTTCTCTTCCTTCACCTATGCCGAGGACAAACCTCAAACCGCCACTATTTGCGTGTGGGACCTTATCGGCAAAAGCGGACCAATCACTGATGCCATGGAAGAATATCGCATCAACGCTCTTAAATGGGGTGTAGAGCTGAAACTAGAAACCTACACCAGTGAACGCATCGCCACAGAACAATTCCGCTCTAAAGTGTGTGACGGTGCTTTCGTCTCTGGCCTGCGTATCAAAGACTTTGTGAAGTACACCGGATCCATGAATGCGGTGGGCGCCATTCCAGATAACAAACACCTAAAGCTGCTCTATAAAGTGCTAGCGAGCCCTAAGTCTGCTGAAAAAATGCAGGATGGACCTTTTGAAATAGCAGGGATAGCCCCCGGCGGAGCCGCCTATGTTTTTGTTAGGGACAAAGCCATCAATAGCATTGCTAAAGCCTCCGGTAAAAAAGTCGCTGTGATGGACTATGACAAGTATCAACAACAGCTAGTTTCAACCATTGGTGCCACGCCAGTACCAGTGAACGTAACCACCGCCGGCGGTAAGTTCAATAATGGTAGCGTTGATGTATTACCCGCCCCTTTGCTGGCCTATGAAGCCTTGGAGCTATACAAGGGGATGGAGCCTAATGGTGGCGTCATTAGATTTCCTTTTGCACAACTTTCCATGCAACTAATCGTTTGGAAAGACAAATTCCCAACCAACTTTGCACAAAGCTCTCGCGAATTTTTCTATTCCAACTTTGATCGTGCTATTGAAGCTATTGATGTAGCTAACCAAGCCGTGAATGCAAAGTATTGGATCGATATTCCTGAAGAAGATAAACAGCGTTATGAAATGCTAATGTCAGAGACCAGAGCTACCGCTGTCAATTCAGGGTATTGGGATAAAGAGATGATTCTTTTACAACGCCGCGTACGCTGCAAGTTCGATAACTCACGTGCAGAATGCTCTAAGCCAAAGAATGTGCTTTAACTGATTAAAAATAAAAAGCCCGCATTAGCGGGCTTTTTATTTTCCTAAAACTTGCCGTTAAGGCTGATCGTTATCAACATACAGGGTTAAAGGTGTTGTTGAATTAATCGTTAACTGACTCTTAGACCAACCGCCATAAAAGGCTGCTTGTATAAATCGATCAACACTATTGCCTACGTCCACAAAAAAGTGATTTGGAGTGGTTTTACAGTTTGTGCAGGCAGGGCAATGGCCATCACAAAAGCTACAGTGGAAATACTTTGGAGAGTAACCACAGGGCCCCCAAGAATATTTACGCTTAACTTTGTAGAAAGCTCTTAAGTTGTTACTACGATTGTAGGCCTCTTTCGCTGCATCGTTCTTATTCACAAAACAAGTAGTAACATCAAACCCCCAATACATGGCAGGTACATTAACAGGGTCAGTGTTTTTAGCATTGTAAGGATCAATACTAAAGATTCCGTCTGCCAATCCTGCCGTGTTAGCAACCGCATTCTGCGCAGCTTGCCCACCCGCTGAGTGACCACCCATTATCCAGTGATTAATGGAATTACAACTAGAACTACTAATCCAGTTCAACAGATTCGCTTTAACATCATTTGCTAAGTTCTTAAATTTGTTGGCATCGGTTTTTACTAAATTGCCAGGGTTATGATCAAGAATAACCGCCACATAGCCATGCCCAGTTAGTTGGCTGGACAGCTTATCATACCCTGAACGACTCATTGCAGTACCTACACCTAAGAGCACCGCATCACAGCTAGAAGGCGAGTTTGAGGGATAGTGCACTCTCACCTTACCGTTGGAAGTGTCTTTATCAACATAAGCCGCCTGGGCCACCCCAATACTCGCGAACACACCAATAAGTGAAATAACCCAAGCCCGCAAAAAGTGCGTAAATGATTGATTCTTCATTGTGATTCCTTTTTTTAATAACCGTGTTGTTGTTATGAATCTGGGAAAAGCATTTGAGAATTGATTAACTCATCGATATCAATTTATCCCCACAGTCATCCAGAAGCTTTGTAATAGCTGCCGATTTTTTTTCGAAATCACGCCACCCTTTTAATACTATAAAAAGCATTCAAAAGTTTTACTGGAAACTAGGCAAAACTAGTGTAATAACTAGTGTCTGCTGAACGAACAAAAAGAAGAATATTATGCAACACGCTTATTCTGTATCGCGTCAGTTCACGGAAGAAGTGATTAGTGCCTATCAACGTTTGGACTTAAATTTACAAAAAGCACAACAGAATCTAGAGTTCGACCAAGACTACTTTCTTGGTCACGAAGAGCGTGTGCCGCTGACACGATTTTGCGAACTAATCAAACTCATGGAAGAAAACGCCAAGATAGAAGAACTTGGTTTGCTACTTGGCACCCAAATGGAACCTGCAGGATTTACTATTCTTGGGCACTTGGTGATGGCCTGCAACACAATCGGTGAGGCCCTGGCGCTAGTTTCTAAGTTGCAACCATTAGTTATTGATTGCGCTGATTCCAGCTGTGAAGAGCATCAACACTATGTGGAATTTTCTTGGAGCCCCAACATTGAGCTGCCATGTAACCATCGAGTTATCATCGACCTTATAATTTCGGCGACACGACAATTTGGTATCTGGGCAACGGGCATCACCGATTCGTTTTATCACGTAAGTTTTCAGTATCCTAAGCCCCAAAATACGGATATTTATCAAAAGATTTTTGGCCACGCTGGTTCATTCAACCAACCGACAAACAGCTTTAGCATACCGAGCACCTGGTATAACAGGCCAATTAAGAGCGCTAATAAAGAATTAAAACCCATCATCTATCATCGGGCCGAAGAGCTTCTAAAACAGATACAAACTAAAGATGATATCGTGCTACGCCTGCGTCATGCCTTAGAGCATTTACTACCGGAAGGCCATGCCACCATCGAATCCGCAGCGGCAGTATTATATGTTTCACCACGCACCTTGCAGCGTTACTTACACGAGCGAGCCACTAGCTTTTCAGAAGTTTTACAGCAAGTTCGTTTTTCAAAAGCCGAGCAACTGTTAAAAACTACACAGCTACCGCTAATAGAAATTGCAGCTCGGGTTGGGTACAGAGAGCAAAGTTCGTTTTCCTATGCATACAAGAATTGGAGTGGCATCTCACCCAAGAAATTTCGCATGGGCAACGCCTGCTAATTTCTAATTTAGATGCTTAGCAGGCACTTTACGTATCATGAAGTGTGCTTAATTATTTTAAAGGACTTTATTAAAATCAAATTCATGGACAATAACTAACGCCGTGCCATTCTTGCGCAGCTCAATAGCTTCTTCAATTTTTCGTCCATAGCACGCATAGGCCCAGCAAGGATTGCCACCAGAACCCACCACCAAATAGTTGGTAGCCTCATCGACTTCATCAACGACCACAGCGCCTTTTTCTTTTAACTTAGCGATTACTTTGTAGTAATCCACATCCGTTAATTGTCCCGTAAAACAAAAACGTTTGCCGGCAAATTCTAGCGTGGGATTGGTGGCGCAAATTCCCGTTAACGAAAATGGTACGTCATCATCAGCTTCAGAGCTTTCATCTTCGTCACCCAAACCCAAGAAGCTAGAGAAGAAGCTTTGCAGAATATAAACTTCGTCATCGCTCACCACACCATCTTCTAATACGGTTTCTAATAGGCTATCCACCTCATCGTATGGCCAAATGGATCGTAAATGGGAATTTCGATCCATCCATTTGCGCAAGCCAAAGACTTCCTCTTCTTTAACTTCACCATCCAAAAGCATGCCGGCAAGTACGCCCTGCATTTCTTGTAACGATGCGGTAAGGCGATCATGATAACCACTTTCTTTCGCTAAGCGGTTACAAAGCCATAGAATATCGGCCTTTTCAAATTTATCGATACGGCCATCTTCTAGCGCCTTTTCCACGGCAGGTAACAACTCATTAAAGGGATGCACATCTTTATATGCTTGGTAAAGCAGCATCCAACTTTTAAGGCCTTCGATTTCATCGGATTCAATGGCGCCGTCCAAATCCAAACCTTGGATAACGCCTTTTAAGGTGTTTAGTGCGCTTTGCACTTCTTCTGGGCTAGCAAACTGGCTTGATGTCATTTTTATACCTTGCCAAGGTCCTTTCTTATGATTTGAGCGAAAAGATAACACGGTTAACGCCGCAAAAAAACGACGGGTATCTTATTGTTGGACAATCCAATAGAATGAGGCTCGTTTTATCGGAAGGGATTGTTCTGTGGCCGATTTTTATTTGCTAATCGTTACCCTGCTGGCCGCAGGTGGTTGGATGTTTTCCAAAGAAGCATTAGTTGGCTTGCCACCTTTGCTTTTTGTCGGTACTCGCTTTTTTCTGGCGGGTCTAGTTATCGCCTTCTTTTGTTTACCTGCACTGCGTAGCCTTTCCAAGCGAAACTATTTCGTAGCCATTAAAGCGGGATTAATGTTCGCACTCGCCATGATGTGCTGGATTCATGGGCTTCATAACAGTCATCATATCGGTGAAGGGGCATTTCTTACCAGTTTGGCAGTTGTGCTAATCCCCCTGTTTGCACGCTTCTGGTTTAACGAGACGCCACCAAAATCAACCTGGATTGCCCTGCCCATATCCATGGTTGGCCTGGGATTTCTTTCCTTAAGCAATGGTTTTCAATTAGAAGCGGGACAGGTCTATTTTCTGGTAGCGGCTGTATTGTTCGCAGTTCAATTCAATTTAAATACTCAAGCCGTTGCCAACATGGGTGCGCTTCCCCTCACCGCCATTCAGCTCATGATCGTGGGCGTGGTGTCGTTCCTGGTATCGACGGGGACAGAAACATGGCCAGAGCAAGTTAACACATCAATTTGGGGCTGGTTACTGGCGAGCGCTTTAATTGCAACCAGTGCACGATTCTTGTTGCAAACCCATGCGCAAGGTATGACGCCTGCAAGCCATGCGGCAGTGATTCTTACCATCGAACCAGTATGGACTGCTTTACTAGCAGGGTATTGGTTTGGGGAAAGTATGAGCTTGAATCAACTGATCGGTTGCAGTTGTATATTTGCAGCGTTGATTATCAGCCGTTGGCGAATGGTGGCATCAATACTTAAAGCACCCGGATAATATTTAAGAAAGACTGAGCCTGAAGAAAGATATTATTGGTTACTGTGCAGTGTTTTGTTCCTGCATTGCCCAAGCTGCGCTACCGATGAAAATCAATCGCAACTCAATCACTAACTTTTCTGCCAATTTCTTGCGCTGCTCTTTGTTCATATCGATGGCTTCAATGCCACCCATAAATACCAAGTTCACCATCATCTCAGCAATCACTTCAATGTGCACCAACGACTGCTCTCGCACATTTTCGCCCTGCTGAAGATCATCAACCAACTCGTCGATAAAGCGGTGTCGCTCTCTACGAAGCGCATCCCTGAAAGAACGGGGCCCGCCGGCTTGATCTCCCATGAGCAATTGAAACAAATGAGGGCTTTCATCTAGAAACATCATAAAGGTTTCGATGGAAGTATTAACTACGCTGCCACCCACCTTAATGCGGTGTCGAGCCTGGCGCATTAGGCGACGCAGGGTTAATCCCACTTCATCAACGAGTGCCAAACCTAAATCTTCCATATCGACAAAGTAGCGATAGAAGGTAGCAGGGGCTACACCAGCTTCTCTTGTCACTTCTCGCAAGCTGAGTGACGGAAATCCTTTCTCCGAACTGAGGCTAAGAGCCGCCTGCATAATGGCACCGCGGGTCTTTTCTCGTTGTTCTAATCGATTGCTCATTCAACACACCCGAAATAAAAACACAATACTACCAGGTTATCAGACACTTAGCCCATAATCCTCAAGCGCATCCGAAACACTTGTTTACTAAAAACCCACAATTCTCTTCAATCAATGCGCCATTTTGTTTTAGAATAGCGCTCATTCACAGATAAACAATTGTTTATTATTGATCTCGAAATAGATCAAACATTTAGATTTCCAACCCTAGGCCTGTATAGGCAATAGCTGGAAAGGCCGCGAGGCCTGTATGCAAGGGCACTCTCATACACCCGTGAAGTGCCCTTTTTTTTGCCCGATATTTACAGTTTAGCTAACTATCGTTTACTGTTTAGAGCTTACTTCTGGGTGTCCGGCACTATCACTACTGGAACTTTAGACACGCTCATTACGCCCTCTACCGTGCTACCCACCAGCAAATCGTATAACGCCCCATGACCATGAGACCCCAATACAATCCAGTCGGCAGCAATGGCACCAGATAACTCTAATATGGTTTCGACGACTGGCCCTTGCTCCACCACAATGGACACAGAAACACCAGCCGCATCAGCCTTTTCTGCATAACCGACAATGTCTTTGCCAGGATCAGACAAACACACTTCGCGCCAACGCTGCCCCTTTTCAAAATCACACCCCATAAAATTCGGGTGCGGCTGAGCCACATAGACCAAAACCAGCTCGGAGTTAAAGGCCTTACATAATCTGACAGCTGACTCAATCACTGAATCTGTCACGGCTGAAAAATCGACGGGTGCCAATACTTTATTCATAAGCGCTCAACATTTCACAATCCATACCACTATAACGAAGTAGCGGCTTCGCCATAAATTGAATTAAGCGTAGTCATAGGGGCCACCTTTTTCTAATGCTGCTTGGTAACCTGATCGACCATGAACTTTTGCAAGATAAGCCGTTATGTTAGGAAAACGCTTTCCTTTTAAATAGCGACTGTTCGCAGCTTCTAGCGGAAAGCTCATTAAAAAATCAGCGGCCGTTAGGTCTGGCCCTGCAAACCAAGCATTATCCCCAAGGTGCTTTTCAACATAGGCTAAATGACGATCTAAATTGGGCCCCAAATAAGCTTCCATTACTTTGTCGGAAATCCCCTTGGCAATGGGTTTAATAAAAAATGGCATAGGGCTTTCTTTTACTTTGTCAAAAACCAGTTTCATCACCAACAAAGGCATTAGCGAACCTTCGCCATAATGAAGCCAATATTTGCACTGCCAGTGATTTGAATCACTGGCATCAGGCATAAAGCGACCTTCACCATAGCGTGTCGCTAAATATTCAATAATATTGCCCGATTCCGCAATCACTAGGTCATTATCAGTAATAACCGGCGATTTGCCCAAGGGGTGAATCTTGGTGAGGCTCTCTGGAGCAAGCTGAGTTTCAACATCACGCTTGTAGTGTTGAATTTCATAGGGGATATCAAGCTCTTCCAACATCCATAAAATGCGCTGAGAGCGCGAGTTTTCCAAATGGTGCACAACGATCATGAGCTATCTCCATTGATTGTCTCTAAGTTGCTCGCACCATAGCATAAAAAAAGGCAGCTGCCGTTGCTGGCTAGCTGCCTTTTTATCTGTTGTTTAGCCGCTGTTGAGTTTACGAAGTGAGCAACTCATCAGCAATTTCACAACACTCAATATCCGTTAGTTGATGATATAACCGCGCTCTTCGTGAAGAACGATATCAAGACCTTGAGTCTCTTCTTCTTCATTCACGCGTAAGCCAACAATCAAATCTATAACCTTTAGAATAATCCAAGTCGCAATCGCTGTATAAACCGCAGTCGCGACAACACCAATTAATTGCACTTGGAGTTGACCACCAATGCTCGTGATACCTTCACTAAAACCATTACCACTGAAGATACCTAACTCTTGTGAACAAAAAACACCGGCTAGCAAAGTACCTAAAATACCGCCAACACCATGCACAGGCATAACATCTAAAGAATCATCGATCTTAAGTTTTTGTTTAATGGTTAAAGTAGCGTAGAAACAAATCACACCGGCACTTAAACCAATCACAACCGCCGCCGCAGGCCCAACAGAACCAGAAGCAGGTGTAATAGTACCAAGTCCAGCAACCATTCCAGTTACAATCCCCAATACTGAAGGCTTACCATACTTAACCCATTCAACAGTCATCCATGCTAAAGAGCCAGCCGCTGCAGAAAGATGAGTGACTAACATTGCCATTGCTGCACTATTATCAGCCGCAACAGCACTACCAGCGTTAAAGCCAAACCAACCAACCCATAACATACCAGCACCCGTTACCGTCATGGTTAAGTTATGCGGAGGCATTGGGGTTGATGGAAAACCTTTACGATTACCAATCATAATGGCTGCAACCAACGCAGCTACACCTGCGGTTATATGAACCACCGTACCACCAGCAAAGTCTTGAAGACCCATGGCACCTAACCAACCACCGCCCCATACCCAGTGACAAACTGGCGCATAGACAACCAACAACCAAACAGCGCTGAATATCATCATGGCAGAGAACTTCATTCGCTCAGCAAAGGCACCCACTACCAATGCAGGCGTGATAATTGCGAAAGTCATTTGGAAGATAGCGAAAAGTGATGCTGGAATATCACCATTCAAGGAATCAATATTCATAGCGGCAAAGAACATGTTGCCAAAATCTCCGATATATGGCCCTTGCTCTTCCAAACTACCAAAAGCAATCGTGTAGCCAATACCAAACCACAACAAAGATGCCATGCAGGTGATGGCAAAACACTGCATTAATACAGAGAGAACGTTCTTAGAACGAACCAAGCCGGCGTAAAAAAGTGATAGCCCTGGAATCGTCATAAATAGCACCAAAGCTGTAGACGTTAAAATCCAAGCTGTATTGGCACCATTGAGCTCACTCGCCCAGCTGATAGAAGGAAGAATGCTTAAACCAGCAAACGCCAGCAAAGCTGATAGCTTTTTACTCATATTACTTACCCTAGGAATCTAAAAATAAAGAAAAATTAAAGTGCGTCCGGCCCGGTTTCCCCGGTTCTAATGCGAACAACCTGCTCTAAATCGGTAATAAAGATTTTTCCATCGCCAATTTTTTTAGTATTAGCTGCGTTCGAAATTGCTTCGACCACTTGATCTAGAAGATCTTCGCCAATGGCCA
>JAKSAW010000140.1 GCA_022361455.1 Pseudomonadales bacterium
ATTGCGGAATAAAACACTTCTTTTGCTTTAAACTTCTGCTCAATTAGATCATGCATGTTTAATAACTGTTTACGCCAAGTGTTTACCGGCAACTTACTTGTAACATCATTCACACCCGTGGATATCACCACTAAATCAAACGTCTGATTAGGTAAAGCCTCAATTTGAGTAAGCGTTTCGTCGGTAGTATTGCCCGTTTTTGCCTCCAAATGCCAAGCCAAGCGATATCTATCACTCAACTGATTGGTTAACTTGCCAAGCAAAGCCTGTTCTTGTTGCGATACACCTACTCCAGCCGCTGCGGAATCACCGACAATCAGTAATTTAAACAAAGGCCCCGAACCTGATTCTCCTACTCGATCGCCCTCAGCTTCGGGAAGCTTAACGATTTTCTTTCGCACATAAGCTCCTTGCAGTAACAATACTGGAGCTAGTGGTATGGATATAGAATAAGGTCTCATAATCAGTTTTGTTGGTACTGTTATATTATTGCTCGCAAAGGCTTAACTTTTTTTGCCGAGGCAACTTCTTTAATTCGCTTTCACGTTTACTCGCTATCGAGCGACTTTCACACTCTTCCCTATAAACTACAGCAATAGGTTCATTAGAACGAAAATACTTTGCACCTTTAGCATTATTCTCACCGTTGAACATAGCAAGATGTTCACTATAACGACGCTCAATATCAGTGGTGATACCTGTGTAAAGAGCCCCTTTCTTGGTTTGAATCATATAGACATACCATTGGCTAGTTAATTCGGAACTTTCTGTAGACAATTAACAACCCAAGACTCGAGAAAATTAAATATAGTTTATAGCCAACTCAAAATGGTACCTAAAATACTTTTTCCATTAAGCTTCCAGGAACTAGAGGCAATAATCGGCGAATAATGCTCCATGGTAAGTTAGGCACAATAATGCTTTTCTTTAGTTTTAAAATACCATCGACAATTTCTTGTGCTGCTTTGTCTGCCTCGACAACAAAAGGGTATTTTTCCATGTTGGGTGCAATATCAGTTTTTACAAAACCAGGGTGCACGGCAGTAACATTGATATGATGCTTTTGTAACTCCACACCAACGGCTTGTAAGTAATTAGTGAGCGCCGCTTTTGATGCTGAATAGGCAGCACTACCGGGAATACCCACAAACGCAGAGACTGAAGAGATCCCGACGATATGACCATATTTCTGCTGGCGAAAAATTTTGGCGGCAGCATCAACGGTTGCCATCGCTCCAATCACATTAGTTTGAATAATTTTTTTGTCTTTCTCGAAATCACCAGCACCAGTTTTATTAACACCAGAAATGCCAGCGTTAGCGATAACAATATCGATTTGATTGAGGCGCGATTTCAACTCAGAAAGCACTGGGTAGATGTCATCGGTGTTAGAAACATCTAACGAAGCTACTTCTACCTGAACTTTATATTTATCTTCCAATTCATCTTGCACTTCTTTAAGTACAGATTCTCTTCGTGCGACTAATCCTAAGTTGTAGCCTTTTTCCGCAAACGCTTCCGCCAATGCCTTGCCAATACCAGAGGATGCCCCCGTTATTACCACTGAATTTAGCATGTCGTTACTCTCTACTTTTTAAAATTGACGAAGGTAACCGTTTCGTCCACTTGTTGTTCTTTAATATCTTTCTCGCCTTCATCATCAGGCTGTTTTAACTGATAACCGCATGCCGCACAGGTAGCAACACTACTCATACCGCCTTCAGAGGCATCATCGCTATCTTCAATATAGATCTTATCCATCTGCTGACACTGAGGGCAAACTGCCCCCGCGATAAATTTTCTCGCCATTAGCTTGTTAAACCACTATGTCTTAATAGCGCTTCCGGTGTTGGTTTACGACCGCGAAACGATTCAAATAATTCCATTGGCTCCTGGGAACCGCCTTTTTCTAAAATATTAGAGAGAAAGGATCGGCCAGTCGCTTCATTGAAAATGCCTTCTTCTTCAAATTTAGAAAAAGCATCTGCAGATAACACTTCAGCCCATTTGTAGCTGTAATAACCTGCAGCATATCCACCTGCAAAAATATGACTAAAGCTATTTTCAAAGCGGTTGAATTCTGGCGGCTGTATAACGGCAACTTGTTTGCGTACCTGTTGAATAACATCATGAACATCTAGCCCAGCTTGGTATTCCAAGTGGATTCTGAAATCAAACAAAGCAAACTCTATTTGTCGAACCATTTGCATAGCCGACTGAAAGTTTTTTGCTGCCAGCATTTTATCGAGCTTTTCTTCAGGTAATGGTTCACCTGTTTCAAAATGGCCAGACATTAGCGGAATGGCTTCACGCTCCCAGCACCAGTTTTCCAAAAATTGACTAGGTAATTCCACCGCGTCCCAAGCGACACCGTTAATACCCGACACACTGCCTTCTTCCACTTTAGTAAGCATATGGTGCAAGCCATGACCAAACTCATGAAATAAAGTGGTGACCTCGTTATGAGTCAGTAATGCAGGCTTATCAGCAACAGGGCCATTAAAGTTACAGGTTAAGAAAGCGATAGGTAATTGAAGCGCTCCCTCTGTATTGCGTCGATGAACGCGACAGTCTGCCATCCAAGCACCACCGCGCTTATTGGCCCTAGCAAACAAATCGAGATAGAAACCTGCAATGGCTTTACCATCTCGGAAAACCTTAAAGAATCTGACATCATCATGCCAGGTATCTACCGTTTGTTGCTCAAAGGAAACATCAAATAACTTTTCAGCAATTGCAAACAAACCCGTTAGTACCTTTTCCAAAGGGAACCAAGGGCGCAGCTCCTCTTGGGAGATTTCATATTTCTGATGCTTAAGCTTTTCGCTATAAAAGGGAATATCCCATGCATTTAGATTTACAACTGCATATTGCTCAGTCGCGAAAGCGGTTAATTCCTGCAGTTCTTTTTCCGCAGCAGCATACGATTTTGCTGCCAAGTCATTTAAGAAACTAATCACTTGGTCAGTGGTCTCGGTCATCTTAGTCGCTATGGAACACTCTGCGTAATTACTGAACCCTAGAATCTCCGCCTGCTCTTGCCGTAACGCCAGAATTTCATTCATTAACGGCCCGTTATCCCACTTATCCGCATAAGGACCTTTATCCGAAGCTCGAGTGGTATAGGCTTCATACATTTCCTGGCGCAATTGAGCATTTTCGCAATAGGTCATCACAGCTAGGTAACAAGGCATATCCAACGTTAACCAATAACCGTTAGCATCATTTTGTTGGGCTGCTAATTCAAAAGCTTCCAAGGACGATTCCGGTACACCTGATAGCTCATCCTTGTCTTCAATTAGCTTGCTCCACGCTTGTGTAGCATCAAGTACGTTTTCTCCAAACTTGCTCGTTAACTCTGAAAGCCTGTGCTTTATTTCACCGAAGCGCTTCTTTTTATCCTCTGGCAAATCCACTCCAGACAAATGAAAATCTCGTACCGCATTATCGACGCTTTTTCGTTGCGCTTGATCCAGATGCGATTCAAAGTCGGCAGAATCTTTTAATGATTTGTAGGCTTGATAAAGCCCTTTATTTTGACCTACCCAGGTGCTGTATTCAGATAGCTTTGGCAAACACGCATTATAGGCTTCCCGCAGCTCATCGCTGTTAACGACCGCGTTAAGGTGGCTGACTGGGGACCAAATACTGTTTAACCAATCATCTAAATCGCCAAGGGGAAGCAAAAGGCTATCAGCACCGGCTTTATCACCATTATTTATCTTGTCTACCAAGACTTCGATTTTACGCTTGGATTCCGCCAAAGCATGCTCCATGGCAGGCAAGATGTCGCTTGTTTTGATGGATGAAAAATCGGGCAACGCCTCTACTGTTAATAGGGGATTAGTCATACTCATTAACGGCCTATGTAGCAAAAACACAACTCGCAGAAAGCGAACAACTGCCAAGAAGTATACATGCTAATGGCGGGGATCGTTACCTAGAGGGCAAGCATTAGCGATACTGACTAGAAAAGGCACCAAAGGTGACCACATTAGCTAGCGGGGAATATGAGGATAGCCCGGTTTTGGTCGGTTATTAACCGCAACGCCTCCCCACTTATAACCAAATACTGCCCCCACTAAAAAACCGAATAAATGCGACTCAAAAGATATCTGGGGCACAGTCGGTAAAATGCCATAGACAATACCGCCGTAGAAGAACCACACAACCGCTGATATTAACATCAGCTTAAACTCTCTACTGACAAAGCCCGCGACCAACAAGAAGCCAAAATAGCCATAGAGCAAGCCACTAGCACCTATATGCAGGGCCTCTCTGGCAAACACCCAAACAAGTGAACCTCCAATCATGGTCACCGTGAGTGTCAGTAGAAAATAGCGAATAATGCCGTGCTGCATCACTAAAAAGCTGAACAACATTAAAGGTACAATATTGCCGCCATAGTGTGCCGCACTACCATGAAGCAAGGGAGCCAACGCAACGCCATACCAATGGTCGGAACTGCGGGGGAGAATCCCATGTATATTCAAGGAACGATCGAGGGCAGAGTTTGCTATTTCCACAAACGTGATAACGGCAAACATAAAAAGCACGATCGACAATTGATGTTTAAACGCGATATGGGTGCGGGCAAAACTCATTGTATCGGTTTACTCATGATTGAGATAAAAAATAATATCTGCTTTATTAGGATGGTCTTTCAACCAATCTCTCGTTTGCTTAGCAAGATCCAAATCTTCTGCATTTATTCGGCTAGCCAAACGCGCTTCCCGGCTTGTCTCGAGCGCTTCTTTCCTTAGCTTTCGCTGCCACTCTTCTGTAAAAACTTTAGGCATTAAATAGCTTAACTCTAAGGATTTAAGCAACTCCCATTCACCACCATCCAACCAAGCTTCATCGCAGCTAGCACAAAGATCGAGGCGATTGTTTTGACAACCATTGATGCGATATTTGGTCATTAACTTGCCACACTTAGGACAAGAAAGCGCCGCGTGTGAATCATTCACTGCCTCTGCTGACAAATCTCGTCCAGTTGCCACAGGCTCATGACGCTCAGCCCAGTCCCGGTAATATAATAGCGACACTAAAGCGCCTTGGCATTGCGAGCACCCCATTGCGGATAAACCCGCTTCTAACTTTGTCGCCTTTAGAGTTTCAGTGTTACAACACGGACATTTCATTTTTACAACTAATCCTTTTCTACAGACATGCTAAATGCCAACAATTCTTCTGATACTTTTTCCTTAATAGCAGCATGATCCACCGAGTCCAGCCCATACTTTTCAGCCAACAAAACAAAGTCCTCCTCTTTTAAAGTAACTGTCAAGCGAGGACGTTGAGGCTTTTTGTTGTAGGGCAACCCTAAGATTTTTCGAATTTGATCAGGTGGATTTAAGCTATTTGAAAGCGCCTCCTTTTTAATGATAATTTGCGCTTCAGACGAAATATCAAAAGCTACCTGAGTTGCCTTAATTGCTTTCTTCTCTTTTTGCCACTTCTCGTTCATGCTCAACCTATTTAAAACTAATGTAAGCAACAATTATTGCAGCCAAAAACCGCCAATTTTATCACCTTGCATAACCGCCTTTACTACCAGCCCACTGCCATCTTTAAACTTCAATTGCCACAAGTGAACTTGATAACCTTGCTGCTCCATTTCAGTTAAATAATCTAGTGTATAACCAGCTTTCATTTTACTGCTTAAACCAGCCACTAGTTGGGAAAATTGATTTTTCGACAATGCCGCCCTGAATTGGGTAGTTGTTGGCGAAATAAAGCGTTCATAGTGATTATTTTGAATGGAGGTCAACATCTGCCTTACATTGTACTCCACATTCGCTTTGCTACCCCCCAGGACAGAAGAGCTCAGCATCAACATCAATAACAAGGTTAAAGGTTTGAACCAGCTTGAGCCTATAGTATAAAAAGATTTCATCCTACCTCCCTCAATTGAAAGTTTGTACACGTGCAAAAAGGGAGTCAAGCACACTACGCTCAACCCCCTTAATGCCACCTCCCTGTGTCTAGCTCTCCTTTTTAGATTTAATTCGAGCTAATATGGCTTCGGCATCCACTTTGCCGCCCTTGATACCCGCCTCTTCCAATTTGGTATCAAGGTCATTTCCAGAGAATTCCTTTTCAAGAACCTCTCCGGCTTCCATTTGATCCTGGCGCATTTGCTGACGCTTCTTAATACGATCCAGTGAATCTCTCGCTGAATTTAACGTAGAGTTGTTGCTGGCAATATTCTCAACTACTTGCTCTGTCGCTTTCTGAACGCTCTCTGTTGTTTTAACGATTGAGAGCTCGCGCTCATGATCAGCAATAAGCTTCTCAGCATTCTTAATATTGTTTTTCAACGCATCTACTTGACGGTCCAATCGTTGGACAATAGCATCCTGCTCTGATTTTTCCGTTTCAAACTTGGCAATCTTCTCTGCCACTTCCAAAGCCAAGCCTTCATCAGTTTTTTCCAAGGCTTTCACGGCAAAGGCTTCATGCTCGGAAATAGCATCAACCAATTCTTTAACACGCCTTTCGGCCTGCATCTTATTCGCCATTACTTCGGTCAAACTGCGTTTGGCATCACTGATATTTGCTCTAGCATCCTCGATCTCCTGCTCGAAGATACGAACGCCATTTGCATCTACTACAGCGTCACCAATTTCTCTTACACCACCCCGAAGGGCTGTCCATAATTTGTTGAATACACCGCTCATTCTCATATACCTCTAAAATATTCGCTTACTTCAAATAACTTTCAATCGCTTCCAGCGCGTCATAGGCGTTTGGTGCAAGGGTAACGAGCTCTTTGCAAATATCTTCGTCGCTCGAAGTAGTTGCTAAAGCCCCAAATATCACATAGTAATCGTCCACCAATGAGAACGAGCTTAAAGGCACTGACACATTCAGCTCCAAAAGTAACTCATTCAAATTGCTCAACTGATCCTGTTTAATTTCATCCTTCCTGCACAAATAAGTGATGCACAGAATCTGAGTATCAGTGACCGTGAGGTAAATGGGCATATCTTCCCAATCAGATACCAACACCTGAAGCACCTCATGTTCGCCCTTTATAGGTAGACAATTAAAGGAATGGCCTTCAAAATTTTTGTCACCCAACATGCAGGTGAGATCTTGCGTCTTACTCATGTATTTCGGCTCCTGTTATCGTGGCAACCGGTCAGAGTAGTTTTCGGTTGCGACATGTTATGTCATGAAACCCATATTAGGAGTCGCGACATAACATGTCAAGCATATTTGAATGAAAAGTTTCTAAATACTTCTAATGCCACGAAACGAAAACTAGAAAGGCTGAAAAACCTTGGGTTAGATTCTGAACAAAACCATTGACATGATATGTCTATTTCTGTAGATTGACATATCATGTCCTAACACGGAGATATAACAAAGAAATGGAAGCTTTCTTCAGCAATATATTTAGTTTCCCCACCATCATCTTCACAGGGCTACTGCTATTCATGTGTTTCTATTGGTTGTTAGCCATAGCCGGTCTACTGGATCTCGATGTACTTGATCTCGACTTGGATGTTGATACCGATGTAGACCTAGACGTCAGCGGATTTGCAGGTCTCATGGTGACCTTAGGATTAACGGGGGTGCCGTTTACAGTAGTGTTAACCCTATTGATCGGAATTAGCTGGCTGCTTTGTTATTTCATGGTTCACTTTTTCTTTTTTTGGGGTGACAACAATTTGTTTAATCTGCTCGTTGGATCAGGTGTAGTGCTTGGTTCATTTGCCGTATCCATTCCGATCACTGCCAAGATTATAAAACCCATGAGGCCTTTTTTTCGCTCGATGCACAATCTAGAAGTAAAGAAAGTTATCGTAGGAAAAACTTGCACCATTAGAACGACCAGAGTTGATAAATCATTTGGCGAAGCCAACTTAATTGTTGATGGTGCCGATCTGATAATAAAGGTTAGAGCCGAAGCTGAACACAAACTTTCAAAAGGAGACACCGCCTTCGTAGTGGAGCACAACAAGGATGAAAACACTTATTGGGTTGAACCCACAAAGTAAATATAAAACTGAATTAACAAACTATTAGATAGAGGATTATTTTTTATGGATATGTCGATAGTTTTGCCCCTATTTACCTTTGTGGGCATTGCTTTTTTAGTCATTATGGGATTACTGGTTCTTTTTAAAGCCTTTTATATAAAAGTGAACCAGGGTGAAGCTTTGATAAAGAATGATATGAGTGCTACTCCCAAAGTATTCTTTACCGGTTCGATGATCTTGCCTGTAATACACAAACGAGAAATCATGAAGATTTCTGTTATCACCTTAGAGATTGACCGTCGCGGTAAGGACGGCCTTATTTGCCGTGATAATTTGCGTGCTGATATCACCGTAGCCTTTTACTTACGAGTCAATGAAACACCTGAAGACGTATTAAAGGTGGCCAAGGCCGTGGGCGTCGGCCGTGCTTCTAGTAAAGAAGCGGTCAACGAACTATTTAATGCCAAGTTCTCAGAGGCTTTAAAGACTGTTGGTAAGAAGATGGAGTTCCTAGAGCTTTTTGAAAATCGAATTCTTTTCAGAGACCAGATAATCGAGGTGATTGGGGAAGATCTAAACGGCTATATCTTAGAAGACGTGGCTATCGACTATTTAGAACAAACGCCAAAGGCCGCTCTAGACCCCAACAATATTCTCGACTCAGTGGGTATTCGAAAAATTACTGAAATTACCGCAGAACAGAATGTTGAAACTAATCGACTTGAGAAAGATGAAGAACTAGAAATCAAGCGCAAGAATGTTTCCACCAAAGAAGCCATGCTCGAACTTGAGAAGCAAGAAGAAGATGCAACGGCTAGACAAAAACGTGAGATTCAATCGATACAGGCGAGAGAAGAAGCTGAAACTCAAAAAGTTGTGGAAGAAGAGCGCCGAAAAGCTGAAGAAGCGCGCATTACTACCGAAGAAGCGGTCTCTATCGCTGAAGAAAACAAGCAACGACAAGTTGAAATCGCTGAAAAGAATCGCGAAAGAGCCGTCGCTATTGAAGAAGAAAAAGTTGTTAAGGCTCGCGATCTAGAAGTTGTAAACAGAGAGCGCGAAGTTGAACTTCAAAAAATTGATGCTGATAAAGCGCTAGAAGAAGAGCGCAAGATTATCGCCAATACGATTAGTGAGCGTATTGCGGTTGAAAGAAAGGTTGCCGAAGAAGAGGAACGAATTAAAGAAGTTCGCGAAGTTTCTGAGGCAGATCGTGCTAAGCAAGTTCGCGTACTAGATGCGGAAGCTGAAGCGCAAGAATCCTTAGTTAAGGAAGTAAAACAAGCCGAAGCGGATGAGCAGAAATCCATCCATAAGGCTAAGGAAATTAATACAATTGCCCAGGCTGAGTTAGAAGCAGCGGCAAAAGAGTCAGAGGCTCAAATCAAGCGAGCAGAAGGTACTCAAGCCGAAGAAGCTGCAAGCGGATTAGCGGAAGCTCGCGTACAAGAAGCAAAAGCGACAGCACTAGAGAAAGAAGGTCATGCACAAGCAGCTGCTAATGAGGCCACTGGTCTAGCGAAAGCCAGAGTAATGGAAGCTCAGGCAAGCGCAAGTGAGAAAGAAGGTTTGGCCGACGCTAAAGTATTGCAAGAAAAATTGGCTGCTAAAGCTAGCGGCGAAAAAGAGATTGGATTGGCAGAAGCTACAGCCCTTGGCGCCAAACTTGAAGCCCAGGCGCAAGGTGATGAGCAAATTGGTCGCGCCGCCGCTACAGCCGAGAGAGAGTTTGGCTTAGCAGGAGCTGATGTGATTCGTGAAAAAGGTAAAGCCGAGGCAGATGGCTTATCTGAGAAGTTCACAGCAATGAACTCTATGAGCGAACAAGCTAGAGAGTTCGAAGAGTTCAGAATGAAACTTGAGCTTGCTTTCCAAGAAGCAATGGCAAGTATAGAAGCCAATAAAGATATTGCGAAAGAACAAGCAGAAGTACTAGGCGCAGCTCTAGAGAAAGCAAAAATTGAAATTGTTGGAGGCGATGGTGATTACTTTGAGAGCTTCGCAAAGTCGCTTTCCGTTGGTAATGCCGTCAATGGCATGGTTGGTAAAAGCCCAATGATACAAGCTGCTTTAAATAGACTGCTAAATCTTGGGGATACTGAAGAGAAAGACGCAGTGATCGATAGTGATAAAAAGGCTTAGTTCACAAGCTAGATTGTTAACGGTAATTAAACGCTGTTGAAGAGGTTGCTTTGGTGAGCAAGCAGGTGCAAAAAGCCCACTAAAGCGTCTCCTCATAGCGAGTCAAGCTTACCGGCAACCAGAACGAAATCTCATATATCGATTGAAAAGGGAGTTCAAGTGGTAGATCAAACTACAACTGACAAATCAGCCAATGCACAAGTTGAAAATGCCGTCGCCGATGGTAGCGCGTACGATATCATTCGTAAGCGCCTTAAAGACCAAGCATCGCAGTTAGAAAGTACAGCTCAAGCAATTAACGACAAGCGGCTAGCTGAGTTCGGCTCTACCGAGATGAAAATCATGGGCCGCGCTCGCATACGTACGGAGAATAACTGCGTTGCTCGTGACGTAGTGCGAGTCGGCGAGCATCTCTTGTTTGGTTGCAATGTTTTTATTGGACTCAAGAAACAAACAGAAATTAATGATGTTTTTTCAGTGTTTAAGATACTGGAGTCGGAATCCGGTATTGAAATAGAACCCGTTGATTTAGCCAAGACTTTTTTGAACGATCCTCGTTTTGTATCTGACTTTAACGAGCTTTATACCTATTACAAGCAAACCCGTTTGAATCAGCTGAGAATAAACGATGGCAAGCTATTAGCTTCCTTTCAAATTGGCGAGCGAATCAGCGATATTCGCGTGTTTCGTTGGTCCCTATCCCCAGATGGTAGTCAAGTAGACTATATAGATAATCGTGGTGAAAGGGATATACAGCTCCCACCCAGTTATGATTTCGAATGGGTTGAAGCTGATCGAGAATTGGTGGTTGATGGACGCCATCCACATATTAACGTTCTAGATACACTATTTGTCGATACCATCGGTGGTGATCTCACCATTAAAGTAGAGGACAATACCAGATCGGGAGAAGGTATTTATCAAGAACCGGTAGAGGATTCAAATCAGTCTTTAGATGATGCCGATTTCTTTTTCGCGAGCGTTGGTCAATTAATTCTACTTAAGATAAAACCCTATCAGGAAGAGGAATGGCGTTATTTAGTCTTTAACCGCTTAAGCCAAGAAGTGACTCGTATTGATGCCATCGGTGAGTCCTGTGTACAACTACCTGAAGATCACGGAATCGTTTTTCCCGGCGGATATTATTTACAGAGTGGCGAATATAAAACGTTTGATGATGAAAGAGAGGGGTTGCGTTTTAAACGAGCGATACGTTCACCAAATGGTGAAGATGTGCTGTTTGTTTTCTATGAAATCGAAGCAGGCCTTATCGCTTTATATCCATACAACCTTATCGAGAAACAACTTAGAAACCCACTCTATGCCCACGGTTATGGCTTGTTCGAGGATGGTCGAATGGCTGTATTCTATGCCGAGGATGAGCCAACCCGGGTTCATCCCATGCAAATATGGCAAACTCCATTTGTATCGGATGTTTACGCTAGCCAGCAACTAAATGAACAATCACTCTACGGTAAAATCGGTAATGCCGAACTAGTAAGAGGAATTTCTGAACTACTTAGCGTGGTGAAGCTGGTCAATAAACCCGATCCTAGAGCTGCCCACTACAACGAAGTCATCAAAGTATCTAGCCGACTGTTCGATCAGTATCACTGGCTCACCTTAAAAGAGCATCAACAGGCAGAGTCTCTGTTGAGACAAATTATTGATACCGCCGAGCTCATCATTGATGAGTATGAAAAAGTCGAAAGTATTCAAAAGAATTCTCTACAAGCACTTCAGCAGGCGGAAGTCGATTGCCAAGCACTGCTAAAGAAAGTGCAACCTGAAGGTTGGTCATCTCCTCAACCTTTTGTAACTGGACTAGCAGATATACGCCATATGCGTGGCCACTTAATTACTATTAAGGATTATCGTTATATCGATGTTGCTCATATAGAAGTGCTGCAGGCTGAATTAGAAAAAGCTCAGGATACCCTTGCGAGTCAAACCGTAGATTTTTTGGCAAAAGGTAGTGCACTGAATCCAATTTATGATGATTTAAAACATTATGAAGCTGACGCTGATAAAGCTAAGACTCGAGCTGAGATTGTACCTGTTATAGAGAAAATCGAATCCTTAGGAGCGGGACTAGACTTACTCACTGAAACAATGAGCAGTATTACCAGTGCCGACGCAACTGTTCGTACTACCATTATTGAAAATATTTCAACCCTGTATGGACACCTAAACCAAAGTAAAGCTCGAACAGAAAACAAATTAAAGGGGCTTGGTTTAAACGAAGCAAAGGCGCAATTTTCTGCCCAATTTAAGTTGCTCTCTCAGAGTGTCACCAATGCCATCACTATGGCAACAACACCAGAGAAATGCGATGAGCAATTATCACGCTTGATGGCACAACTGCAGGAGTTAGAAAGCCAATTCAGTGAGTATGAACAGTTTTTAACTGACATTCTCGATAAACGCGATGAGATTTTTGAAACCTTCGAGTCCCATAAGCAGCAGTTAATCGATGCACGCCAACGTAAAAGCCAGACTTTATTTGATGCTGCTGGAAGAATACTTACCAGCATCAAGCGTCGCGTTCAAAAAATTAGTGATGATGATGAACTTAATACTTTTTTCGCATCTGACACATTAGTAGAAAAGATTCGCGATTTAACAGCTCAGCTTAGGGAGCTGGATGATGCGGTTAAAGCTGACGAACTAGAAGCGCAATTTAAAGCAACAAAAGATCAAACCATTCGCGGCCTAAGAGACAAAACTGAAATTTATGAAGATGGCGGAAGTGTAATTAAGCTTGGCCCCAAGCATAAATTTAGTGTCAACACTCAAGAGCTTGATTTGACAATTCTACCCAGAGGAGAGGAGCTCTTCTATCACCTTAGCGGTACTGAATACTATGAAAAGGTCAATAACCCAGTGATAGAGAGAACTCGACCCTATTGGAATATGTCTCTCGTATCTGAAACGCCTTCTGTTTATAGAAGTGAGTTTCTGGCCTATTCAATTCTTCAAGATAGTGAGCAACAGAAAGACGGTCTTTCCATAGATAAGCTTATTCAAGCAAGCATTGATGAGAAAGAATTACATTTACTAACTAAAGAGTACGCTTCTCCTAGGTATAAAGAAGGTTATGAACGAGGCATCCATGATCATGATGCCGCCAAGATACTAGTCAATCTTCTACCCATCTATCAAAATGCAGGCTTACTACGTTTCGACCCAAAGGCGCGGGCATTCGCATTGCTAACCTGGAGTGAAATTCAGAAAAGTAATGAAGCAAAGGGCCTCCCTATTCGTGCCAAATCAGCCTTACAAATGCTTAATGTTTTTGGCAAAGATGATGCACTTACGGAACTTGAGGAACATTGTGAGTCATTCATTAAAAAATGTTTGGGTGATCGATTAACTAATAATGAAGATATCTATGGTAGATCGGCCAGTTACTTGGCAAGGGAGCTAGCCAAATCCCAGGAGGAGTTTGTTCACAGTAAGGCATCAGCAACACTTATCGAGCAGTTTCGTATGGATCTCAAGGCAGCTTCAGGTTGGCAAACGTTTGAGGAGCACTTACGCAACTGCCAAGATGACATCATCGCTGCCTATCAATTTAGTGTAGATTGGCTAAATGCTTATGCTGAACATCGCAAGCAAACACTCTTAATACCTTATATATCAGAGGCAGCGGCGATATTGGTGGCAGGGCCTAAGCTAAGATTAATTCAGCGAGAGGTAGAACTAGTCTTTCAAGCTGAAGGGCTTCTCGGCTCTCACCCACTTATCGAGGAAGGAAAGTATTCCTGTCGTATCGATGATTTTATACTTCGTTTAGACAAGCATATTAGTGAAGTTATCCCAGGGTACAAAGACTATCATCAGGCTCGCCATGAGGTGATCGAGCAAGAAAAAGCGGTTCTTAAACTTGACCAGTTTAAAGCTCGACCATTAACCTCATTTGTAAGGAATAAATTAATCAATGAAGCCTATTTACCTATTATTGGTGACAATCTAGCGAAACAAATGGGAACAGTAGGTGAAAACAAGCGAACAGATCTCATGGGTTTGCTTATGATGATTTCCCCACCAGGCTACGGTAAAACGACATTAATGGAATATGTAGCCAGCCGGCTTGGATTGATTTTTATGAAGATCAATTGTCCGTCTATAGGGCATCACGTTGACTCATTGGATCCAGCCCAAGCTCCCAATGCCACAGCAAAGCAAGAACTGGAAAAGCTAAATTTGGGTTTAGAAATGGGCAATAACACGATGCTCTATTTAGATGATATCCAACATACCAATGCAGAGTTCTTACGGAAATTTATTTCTCTTTGTGATGGCACTCGACGTATTGAGGGCGTATGGCGTGGCGAAACCAAAACCTATGACTTAAGGGGCAAGAAATTTTGCGTGGTCATGGCGGGCAACCCTTACACAGAGAGTGGAGAGCTATTTAAAATTCCTGACATGCTCGCTAACCGGGCAGATATTTATAATCTCGGCGATGTGCTAGGTGGTATGGACGAGGTATTTGCGCTTAGCTATATTGAAAATAGCATGACATCAAACCCTGTTTTAGCGCCACTAGCAACGCGAGATATGGATGACTTTTATCGCTTTGTGGATAGAGCCAAAGGTAGAAATGTAGCCGATACTGATTTTTCGCATCCATACAGCCAAGCAGAATCGAATGAGATAACCGAAACTCTCAATAAGATGTTCGCTATTCAAGATGTAGTTTTAAAAGTCAATCAGGGCTATATCCATTCTGCTGCGCAAGATGACAAATATAGAACTGAACCACCTTTCAAGTTACAGGGAAGCTATCGAAATATGAATAAAATGGCAGAAAAAATTTCTGCTGTAATGACCGATAGTGAACTTGAGCAACTAATTGATGATCATTACCAGGGTGAATCGCAACTTTTGACTAAAGGTACTGAAGAGAACTTGTTAAAGCTTGCGGAGCTGAGAAATACGTTAGATAAGACATCACAAGCTCGTTGGCTAGACATTAAAAAGGAATTTATGCGACAAAAATCGATGGGCGGCGATGCCGCGGATGTAGGAACCAAGGTGGTTGCTCAATTGCATGACTTAGTGGAGCAAACAAAAAATGTGCAGCAGATTTTTGCTGATCAAAATAGCGAAAAAAGAGCTGAAAAACTGGAAGCGCAAGCACAGGCTGCGCTCGAAAAACGCGATCAAGATCTACAATCATTAATCAGATCACTTAACGATTCTCAGCAACAAGTAGAAGAATCGATCAGTAAAGCCTTAACTGAATTTTCTTCAACAATTGGCAAGATTAACTATGACATCCAGGTAGTAAACAAGCCCATGCCCGGTGTGAAGGAAATTCTCAGCGCTCTAGCAGCAACCATGGAAAATTCTATATTCCCTCTGGTTAAAGCAATGGATGGAAAGATAGGGCTAGACTTGAAAACACATGAGTATATGAAAAACGTTTCCACAC
>JAKSAW010000368.1 GCA_022361455.1 Pseudomonadales bacterium
CCACCGATAAACTTCTCTAAATATTGACGACCTTTCATGCCCTTGTACCAAGTAGTGCCAGGTATCATTAGGCGAACCAATGCGAGCGAAGCATCAACGGCGGCGACAAAGGATTTATTGACCTTGTCAGCTTCTTTCCCCATTTTGACGCCAAGGAATAAATCAGCGCCGGTGCTAAGAAGTAAGGCTTTAATATGCTCGAAGAAAGAAAACTCTTTATTAACCGGCCAATTTTCCATGCCATGAACTAATGCGGGATTCATACGTTGTACGTAACCTTGCATGGCTGGTTTTTTGAAGGCCCCTTGTAAAATTTTGCGATGATATTTGTGATTATCAAAATCGCGAAGCATTAAGCCATTAGGGAAAAGCTCTTCTAATACAGTGTCCCAAGCTAACTTGCTGGAAAAGTTTTTATCTGCGTCTTTTAAGAGAAACTCGTTAGCATCTGGGCCAACTAGATTAATCACATTTTGGAATATGGCGTTATAGCGAAATACTTCGCCATATTGTTCATGCTTGCGTTTGATCAATCCTGGAAAATCAGTAAAAAATTCATAGGTATAACCAAATACAGGCAGGCCGTAATCACCAGGAATGTGAGAAAGTTTTCGTGTGGCTTTTTTGGGGAGTTCCGATGTGATTTGTGCTGCTGATGTCATTCTTACCCTCGTACCCTTGCGTATAATTCTTATTACTAAACTACTCTTAAATGGTAGTTAGAATTGGCTATGTTTTTTAAGATATATGACTTCCTGGGCGGTGTATTGACATCCTGTGTCGCAATTAACACTTAATGCCATTAGGGATAAATTTGCTGTCAATTGTTCTAAGTGATGGGTTTCTTAGTCCATAAAAACCGATTTTTTGGTTATTTTTGCGAAATAATAACAATCGACCTGTGATACGTTGCTAGGAATCGGATCTGCTGATAGAACTATTTAATACACGGTATTAATTGCGTCCTTCGCTTGTCGATGAGCGCTATGGGTTTGAGCTTGCATTACGCGAAAGTTCTTTGAGGAAGTTCCATGGCACAGTCTCGGTTGGTTCTTACAATAAGCATTTGGCTAAGCTGTTTAGCGTTAGCGCCAGCCTCTGCTAATGAGCTGGACAATGACCTGAATAGTGATGTCGACAGTAGCGAAGAAGAGGAAAATCAAACCGGTCGTTATAACTACCAATCTGAACCGCGCAATAATCAGAGTGTTAATACTAATAACCGTAATTCTAATGCCCGACCAGGTTCTGCTTTTGGCTATCAAGCTGGCCGAGTGAGTGGGCCTAATGGCAGCATTGGTAACGCGAATGCGAACGCAAGTACGAGCGCCGATGCCAACGGTTCTGCTGCTAGTCCTGCTGTGACTCCAGAGAATTGGTCTACCCGTTCCAGCAGCGGCAACGATAATGTTACTGACGCCTTTCAAACTGGCGAGGCCAATGGCGCTGATACACGTCAACGGGGTAACAACAATCGCCAATGGACAGTGCAAGAGGGTGGTTACAACACGACTTATGCAACCCAGCGCGGTAACTCGAATTCTTCAGTGTCCTATCAAGAAGGTTACAACCAGCGAACTAACACCAACCAATCTGGCAATCGTAATGATATCTATACCCATCAAGAGGGGCGTGGACATCGGGCTGATGCCACTCAATCCGGTAATGAAAACATTTCTGAGATCGTACAACTAGGTGAAGATCATGTAGCCGGTACCCGACAGACGGGTAACAACAATACCGCGATTATTAATCAATGGGGTGGGGGTGATTACTATCCTCCAGAACGCCCAGTGGATAATTCGCCTCAGGAGCCTGCTAACCCTGCTCCAGAAGAACCGCCAGTGGTGGTAGAGACTCAGCCAGAACCTGAATCCGAGCCCGAGCCAGAGCCAGAGGTTCCTGTGGTGGTTGATAATGCGCCTGAGCTTCAACCAGAGCCGGTACCTGAAGCGCCTGTTGTACAAGTAGAGCCTGAGCCGGAACCCGAGCAGCCCGTAGCGGAAGCGCCGCCAGAGCTTGCTCCGGAACCTACCCTAGAGCCGGAACCTGAACCTGCGCCTGAAGAACCACAAGTGGCAGAGCTGCCAGTGGAAGAACCTCCGGTTGAAGAAGAGCCTGCTGTTGAGGAAGAGCCCGCTCCGGTAGAGCCTGAAGATGAAGTGGTGGTGATTCGTGAGGATATTATTCTTGTCCCAGAGGTCGTCTATGTGCCACCAGAAGAACCTGCGGAAGAGCCTCCCGTAGTAGTGGAAGAACTAGATGTAGAAGTAGAAGTTGTCCAGTTACCTCCTGAAGAAGAACCCGCTCCTGAGGAACCCTTCTTTGAAGAGCCGGTGGTGGAAGCACCAGTCGCAGAAGAACCTACCCCTGAAGCACCTGTTGAGCCTGAAGTAATTGTTGAAGCTCCAGCTCCTGCACCAGAGCCTCCTGTGGTGGCAGAAGAACCTGCTCCAGAACCAGAACCTGAGGTGATCCCTGAAGAGCCTGTGGAAGAAGAAACGGTTGCCGAAGAAGAGCCTGAGGAAGAAACTGAAGAAGTGGCAGACAATGATGAGCCCGAGGCGCCAGCTACAGCGCATCGTCCGCGAATCAGAGATTATAATGATCAGCGTCGCTATGGTCGTAACAACACGGCCTATATTTATCAAAGTGGTAACGAGCATTACGGCTATATCACCCAAGGTGGTGAGAATCATTACGCGACCATAGATCAGAAAGGCAATGCCAACGCCGGAGTAATCGATCAGTTGGGCAAAAATAACGAAGCGGAAATCGAGCAGTCGGGCACGTTGAATGCGGCCAAAGTGATTCAGCGTAGCGAATTTAATGTGTCAGCTATTCGTCAGTTAGGTAATACCCATTCTGCGTTAATTAATCAGCGTGGAGAGCGGGAAATTGCCGAGGTGATCCAAAAAGGGCAAGGCAACAACGCATTTATCCTGCAATCAACCGAAGTGATAGAAAACATGCCACAGCATTCGGGCGCAAGTTTTACACCGCAATAGTAAAGGAGAGGCTAAGCGAGAAAGAAGTTGATTGATTTGGGAAACAGTTGATGATGAGGGAAAAGCAGGGCTCACGATTGATTCGTAGAGCCCTGTTTTTTGATCAAAACGCGGCGCGATAACCGCCAGTAAATCTAATTTGATCGGTATCTTCGTAGCCTTGTAATGTACGGACATCGATAAAGGCGGATCCGCCACCAGCAAAGATTGCTGAAGCACCAAAGCTTAAATAAGAGTAAGAGCTATCTATTTCTCCTGTGGCTAACTCAAACTTATCGCCCGTGCCCACATTGCCAAGGAAACGACCGCTGATCACAACTGCGTCGTCGTCCATCTCGTTAATAAACTCTATACCAACGTAAGGAACCAGCACGCCCCAATCTTGGCTCATCGTATAACGTAAATCGCTACCTACTGTTAGGGTCGTTGAATCTCGATCTTGTTCATCCATATTCAATGCGTAACCAGCACCGGGTGCATCGGGGTCGCCAGCTTCTTCTTGATAGTCGTCAACGGTAATTGATGTCGAGGCATATTGCACAAATGGTGTTGCTGCCCACTCGCCATAACTAAAGTCATAACCGCCGCCAATGGTGAAAGATACTTGATCGCCATAGTAATCAGCACTTAAGGACTGGTTGTCGATATCGACACCGCAATCGGAAACGCTACAGTTAATGACACGGCTTTGATCGTAGCGATCGCCACCCATGCCAAAGGTTGCATCAACATACCAAGCATCTTTGTAGTAACTACCGTAGGCTAGTAAGGTAAAGTTTTCGGTATCAACCTCGCCACGGTTACTTCCGTATTCCGTAGTGATGGTAGCGATGCTCATGGCCATACCGCCAATAAGATTTGGATTGATACGATAATCTAAACCAACAGTAATGGTGGTATCGTCAGTTTCAGAGCCGTTCTCGTTATCGTTAGCATCGTATTCAGTATTGGCGATGGCCGCATCAATGAACACGCCGAATTTTTCCGTATCGAAAATACTACCGTTACTGGCTGATCCTGCATCCGTCATCGTTTCTGCTTGGTTAGCGGCGAACATCTGGCCCGCTTGGACCCACTGTTGGCCATCAAAGTATCTAACAGCTGTGGTATCAACGCCGGTATCTCCACCACGAACTCGAGCTAGACGGCGACGAATTGTGCTTGTTAACTGCTGAGCTTTGAAGACATTAGCGTCGGCGACTGCGTCTGCGTTTTTAGGTGTGATAGCGTCAACCAGTGCAGTAATTTGATCTGCGTCTCCACCGCCTAGAATGGATAACAACGCGTTACAGTCATCCTGGAAAGCGCTGGTGCCACTCTGAAATCCACAACCGGTGATGACGTTACCTAGTACATCGATTTCGTTGGCGGTTAGGTTTTCAATGGCAGCTTCGGGTAACGATGCAATGATTTCAGCGGGTTGATTTTGCAAGGTACATTCACCGGTGGATCCTTGGGTTAAGCAGTCCAGTGATAAGACTTCGGCAGGCAGATCATTCAGGCTACAAGTAGCACTGTTGTCTTCTTCACCTTGCTGCACGGTACAGGCAAGCTGCAAATCGGCTTCACCGACACTACAACTAATGTCATTCCCTTGGCGACTACAGGAGCCCTCTCGCGTATTACCATTGACTGCATTGATGATGTCACCGATTAGCTCGATCATGGCGGTGGAACTGGCGCCGTTGGTAGATTCAAGCGTACAGTTTTCTTGTTCGCCCCCAACGTCGGTACAGGTCACTGTAACGCTGTCGGCCCACGAGTTATTGGAAAAGCCAAAGAAGGCCAGTAGAAATAATGGAATAAGGTTTGTTAACAAGTTTGAAGCGCTGGCGCGATGCATGATGATTCTCTCTTGTTTTATTGTTGAGGTTGCCGAAGGTTAAAAGGTGTAGCTAACGCCGAGCATCACCACGGGATAAACGGAAAAATCTTCAAACTCATCTTCTAATTCCGCTTGCTCTTTTTGCAGGTTTTCCTGGAATTCAGCATTCCTCTCTACATCGATGGTCAAGCCGGAACTTTCTTCGGTGACAGTCCCTGACGCATCAAACTTAAGATCGGCTTCCCCGACTACTAAAAGTCCAACATCAATCGTAAAACCTAAACCTTCACCTGGAGAGTTGCCCCAACCAAAACCAATGTATGGGGACACCGGTGCAAATTCGATCTCTGCACTCAGTTGCAATGGATTGTTGTTGCCATCACTGACGATATAAGTCTCATCACCAATCTCGAATTCTGACTGAGAGGGCTTTGCTTCTAACTCAATGCCTAAATCTGTGGAGAAGATACCAGCTGTAATTCGAAACCCGCCTTGAAACGGATGGTAGTCGGCTAACAAAC
>JAKSAW010000482.1 GCA_022361455.1 Pseudomonadales bacterium
ATACCGCTGGCTAAGAAGCCTAAAACGATTTCCGCAAAAATCGTTGTTACAAAGTAGCCGATACCAGGGCCACTGCTTTCGTTGTTGCCTCTTAAGAAACTGTCTACCACGCTGCCAATGGCGATATGGTCACTTTGTCACTGATACAAGGTGTAGTGAATACCTTTGTGATGTTCTTTGCCCGCATCATTGGCAGCGTGGTAGACAGTTTCTTAAGAGGCAACAACGAAAGCAGTGGCCCTGGTATCGGCTACTTTGTAACAACGATTTTTGCGGAAATCGTTTTAGGCTTCTTAGCCAGCGGTATAGTGGCATGGTTCTCACGCCGTCGGGAATTTCGTGCAGACGAGGCAGGCGCATACCTTGCTGATAAACAAGGCATGATCGGCGCTTTGCAGCGCTTAAAGCGAGAGCAAGAACTACCGGCACAATTACCTGATACTCTAACTGCATTTGGTATTCGCAGTGGCATGGGCAAAGGTTTACAGCAATTTTTTGCAACCCACCCGCCTTTGGATGAGCGTATCAACAGGTTACAGTCCGCCGCTTAATAAAGGCGGTTTATTTAAACTGAAAAACGCTTAAAAAAGCCCGCAATAATTTTATTAATGCGGGCTTTTCATTGCTTTTAAATTAGTTTGTAAGTTCGCTTCTATAAATCTTTAACGCCAGCGAAAGGCACACCAGATAATAACGCCATATCACGCTGCCAAGTGGCTAAGTCATCTAAATTGAATTGATTCAAATCTGAGTAGCCACAAGCTCGAGCCATCACTTGCATTAAGCTAGTCGACGCAGCAAAGAAATTTGCTAAACGTTGTGCAGAAGAATCCACATCTAACCGAGCTCTTAATTCTGGTTTTTGGGTCGCAATACCAGCTGGGCAATTGTTAGTGTTACACATTCTTGCTGCAACACAACCAATGGCCTGCATAGCGCTATTCGACAACGCGATACCATCTGCACCCAAGGCTTTCGCTTTTACAAAGTCCATCGGCATTCTTAAGCCACCGGTAATAATTAATGTGACTTTTCCACTAGCGCCCTTTTGATCCAAGTATTTTCGAGCACGAGCTAAAGCCGGAATCGTAGGTACACTAATATGATCGCGGAATATTTCCGGAGCCGCGCCCGTTCCACCACCTCGG
>JAKSAW010000136.1 GCA_022361455.1 Pseudomonadales bacterium
AGCGAGAGCGCGCCGAGTCCTTCGGATACACGGTCGCGGCACGGCGCGACCACGCTCCGGCGCAGATGTTGGCGAAGCCTGCCTTCGGAAACCTCCTTCTCTGGAAGACGGTGTACGAAGAAGGCGAGCGCTACTACGTCGACGCGGCCCGTCTGGGCTGGTCGCCGAGGGCGTTTCCCGGCCAGAACGCGCGTAGGCTCGATCTCGAGCGCGACCTTCCGTGGATGGCGCCGAGGGACCGACAGGCGCACGACCTCGAGCGCTTCCGCTGGTTCTCGTCCGGCTATGTCGCCCTCGACCCCGCGCACGCCGATCGCGTGATCGACGTTCGCTACTCGATGGTGCCGAACCGCATCGAGGCTCTCTGGGGCATCGCGCTCGATCCGTCCAACCCGGATGGGCAGGCGCGCTTCTTCACGTCACGCGACGTGACTCGCGAGGATCGGGCAGAGATCCTCCGGATGTTGTTCGACTAGCCGAGGCTCAGGTGAGTCCGTAGATTCGCTTTACGTTACCGCCGAGGAAGGCCGCGCGCGAGCTCGGTGAGAGCGGCTCGACGAAACGCTCGAGGGCGGGCACCCAGGTCGAGGGATGATCGGGGTGTGGATAGTCGGTCGCCCACATGAAGCACTCGGCGCCGACGTGGTCGATGAGCAGTGGGGCGGCCGTTTCGTCGGGATCGCCCGATACGAAGCACTGCCGGCGGAAGTACTCGGTCGGAGGCATGGTGAGGGGTGTGAGGTGCCGCATGTTCGTATCGAACAGCGCGTCCACCCGGTCGAGAAACGAGCCCACCCAGCCGCACCCCGATTCGAGTACGCCGAGCTTCAGCTTGGGAAAGCGCTCCAAGGTGCCGAGCGCGAAGAACGACAGGAGGCTCTGCTGCGCTCCCTGCCGCAGCATGGTGTTGTAGAAGAACTCGCTTACGTGCCCCAGCTTCTCGAAGCGGATCGGTATCGCCCACCTCGGCTCGATCGTCGGGTGGATGGCGATGGGCACGTCGAG
>JAKSAW010000130.1 GCA_022361455.1 Pseudomonadales bacterium
CACGCAGCCCCTGGAGCGCAAGAAGAGCGTTCCGTTCAAGGCGCTGCTGGAGCACGTGGCGATGGGCGGCACGGACCCGGAGGTGCTCTCCTCGCTCGCAAGCCGGCTCTCCCGGCTGGCGAAGCAGTGCGGGCCCGACGAGAAGGCGCGCGTCGCCGAGGTGTCCGGCGGTGTCGGCATCTCCGACATCAGCCGGCGAATCGTGGCCGTGCTCGACCCCGACCGTCAGCTCGACGCAGCGCGCGAGTCTTATAAGGTGGGAGCTGAAGAGCAGCCTACCGACGATCAGATCGCGCAGGCCGCCGAAGCGCTTCTCAAGGAGGCCACCGAGCCGATCGCCACGAAGCCCGCCCTGCGTGCTTTGCTGCAAGACCTCAAGCGCGAGGTCGAGCAGGTCATCGACGAGATCTCGCAAGACGAGCTGCTGGAAGCCGGAGCGAGCGAGGAGGCCAAGGAGAAGGCGAAGGCGCTGGTGGCGTCGTTCGAGCAGTTCCTCGAAGCCAACAAGGACGAGATCGACGCGCTCCAGTTCTTCTACGCGGAGTCGTACGCGAAGCGACTGCGCTTCGAGGACATCAAGGAGCTGGCCGAGGCGATCAAGGCGCCGCCACGGTCGTGGACGCCGGAGAAGCTGTGGCGGGCGTATGAGACGCTGCGGAAGGACAAGGTGCGAGGGGCATCGGCGAAGCGGCTGCTTACTGACATCGTTTCGCTAGTCCGGTTCGCCACCCACAAGGATGAGGAGCTGGTCCCGTTCGCGGATCATGTGCGGCAGCGGTTCGAGAACTGGTTGGTGCAGCAGCGCGACGAGGGGCGGGAATTCGCGCCAGATCAGATTCGGTGGTTGAGGATGATGTGCGATCAGGTTGGCACTAGTGCAGAGATTACCGTGGGAGACTTCGACTACGCGCCATTTGCCGAGCAAGGCGGCCGCGGACGTGCGGTACAGCTGTTCGGAGATGAGCTCCAAGCGTTGCTCGGTGAACTGAACGAGGCATTGGCAGCATGAGCTGTGCTCCCCCGCCGGCGAGCTGGGCTTCCTGCAAGTTCGGTGATCTAATCGCGTTCTCACAGAACGGTGTCGGCGCACGACGTGGAAGCGGCACGCCCACAGTAGTGCTGCGGCTAGCTGACGTCTCGATCGAAGGCGACATCGCTCACGATGGACTAAGAGAAATCCCACTCTCTGACGAGGGGCGCAGCAAGTACGCTCTCTTGCCAGGCGATCTCCTCGCATTCAGGGTAAACGGTAGTCGTCAGATTGCTGGACAGGTGGTCTGTTACCGGGGCACACCAGGCTTCGCCTTTTGTGATCACTTCATCAGATTCCGAATTCTGGCGAGCGTTGCCGACCCTGACTTTCTGGCTTTCGCCTTCAGGGTACCTCCCGTCAGATCAAGAGTACTGGCCGGGATGGTCTCGACCGCTGGACAGAACACGGTTTCTCAACGGACACTTGCGGACGTAGATATTCGCCTTCCCCCGCTCAATGAGCAGCAGCGGATCGTTGAAGTAATCGACTCGTACTTCACACGTCTTGACGATGCCGTGGCGACCCTCAAGCGAGTGCAGAGGAACCTGAAGCGGTATCGGGCCTCGGTGCTCAAGGCCGCCGTGGAGGGGCGGCTGGTGCCGACCGAGGCCGAGCTGGCCCGCGCCGAGGGCCGCGACTACGAGCCCGCCTCGGTCCTGCTTGAGCGCATCCTCGCCGAACGCCGCCGCCGCTGGGAGGAATCCGAGCTGGCGAAGATGAAGGCCAAGGGCAAGCCCCCGAAGAACGACAACTGGAAGGCGAAGTACAGGGAGCCCCTTGAGGCCCGAGACTGGGGACCTGCCTGATCTGCCAGAAGGCTGGTGTTGGGCAAGCCTCCCGCAGGTCGGAGAACTGAACCGGGGCAAGTCGAAGCACCGCCCCCGCAATGATCCTCGCTTGCTTGGCGGTGACTACCCGTTCATCCAGACGGGTGATGTGCG
>JAKSAW010000135.1 GCA_022361455.1 Pseudomonadales bacterium
CTTCCTCGGTTAATCGACCTTGCGAGTCATATCTTTTGTGGGTGAGATAACCCCCTGCATCAACCTGAAATACTAGTTGGTTAGATTCATTGAAGAACTGATAGGTGGTTCTGTCATCGGCATGATTGACTACGCCTGCTAACCAAGCTGCATCAACCAAGCCTGAGACTGAAAACTTGGTCGCATGCTTGGTTGTTGATAATACATTATTAAGTGCGTCTAGCTTATAGCTTGTGACTACCGCTACCTGTGATTGGCTATCCTGATCAAGATATTGCTCTACAACATGCGTTTTTTGACCAAGTTCGTTGTAGAAAAACCAACTGGTACGATCTAACACTGGATCAATGACTACGTCAGATCCAGTCTGGGTTAAGGTATTAATGGTATTGGCGTGCTTAGTTTCAAAAATAGCATTGCCAAGCGCATCGTATTTGGTTGATGTAACATATCCTAAAGGATCAACCTTGTGGGTAAGTCGGCCCAATTGATCATATTCGAAATGAACGGTCTGATCTTCAGGGCTTGTTACCGCATCATAGTAGCTTTTAACACCTTTGATGATTGCATTTGCATGACGAGTAACTTCCACCACGTTACCAGCAACGTCATAGCTAGTAGTGGTTACGTAACCGAGGGCATCAATCTCGGCAACTAGGCGCCCTTGTACATCATAAATATAATCAGTTTTGTTGCCATTTTTGTCTATAACGTTGGTACGGTTGCCGAACACATCATATTCATAGATTTCAGTTTGGCCTAGTGCATCGGTGAGCTTAGTGAGTTGGCCTTGAGCATCATAGCGATAGCTTGTAGCACTATAGCCATCGTCAGCGACAAGCGCAGCAATGGCGCCTAAGGATTCACTACCTGTGGCTGAGATAGCCGTTTTGTAGATTCGGGTTTCAGCTATTTTTCCTAATGCATTGTAAGTATTTTCCGTCACATACCCTAAGGGATCAACTTGAAAGCGGACTTGTCCTGCATTGTCGTAATAGTAATAGCCTGCGTTACCGTTGGGATCGGTAATGCTTGAAACATTACCTTGCGAATCGTAGCTACTGCGGGAAGCATTTCCTAAAGGATCGATTTCTTTAGTTAGGTTTCCGTTGGCATCATACTCATACCGGGTTTC
>JAKSAW010000415.1 GCA_022361455.1 Pseudomonadales bacterium
CCACACCAACCGGCTTGCGATGCTTAAATGAAACGCCCAAGTCCCCCTCGGACAGGCTTTTCAAATAGCGGATGTAACGGATGTGTGTAGGGGCGTCATATCCGTATTTAACCTTCAACTGTTGCTTAAGCTCCTGAGTCAGGCGCGGGTCCAGATAAAGATCGACCGGATTACCGCGCACCATGACCAGGCATAAAAACAACAGTGAGATCGCCAGCCAGAGTACGAAGAGATACCTGACCAGAAAAAGGCCGAAACCCTTTATTCGAGACGCCAACGCTCCACCTCATAGAGAGGATTTGTGTATGTCGATCGGGGATTCAGGTTGGAATCGGAAGATGCCGCGATAGACATGCCTTCAAACAACATCGTCCAGGGCAATTCCTCCTGAAACCGTGCCTCGATGCGATCCAGCAAGGCCGCCACTTCACTCGGTTGCGCCGCCGCAATCTCTTCGAGAAGATCATCAACTCCGGTCCATGAGGCCAGATTGAATGGAGAGTTCGAGCGGAATATGGGACTCATATCCGGCTGCGTACCGCTGAGGAACTTACCCAGCATTGCGTCGAAATCCCTGAACTGGAAACGTTTCCGATATAAACCCGGCTCCAACAGAGCAATCTCCACATTCACACCAATCAAGCGCAAGTCCTGTTGGATCGCCAACATATACTGCTCGCGATAGCCGCTGCCCGCGTTGCTGACAATTTCAAAACTCAAGGGTCGACCGTCTTTCACCCGTTTGCCGTCCACCAAGACCCAACCTGCTTCATCCAGCAATTGCCCTGCTTCCTCTTGATTGTAGGTCAGCGGCTTGAGATCGCCGGTGAAATATGGGAGACCGGCTCGCCAGGGTGTTGCAGGTATCGTTGCTTCCCCCGCCCAAATGCGCCGGTTGTAGTCATCACGATTCATGGCCATCGTCAAGGCCCGTCGTACACGGACATCCCCGAATATTGGATGCGGTGAATCCGTTTTAAGTTGAACCAGCTCAGCTTCCGTATCGGGCGGGCCGTTTTCCGCCAAAGCCTTCGGGTCAATGGGATTCCAGGCAATAAAGCCGTAGGATAACTCGCGATAGACAATCGGCTTCAAGTGTTCCCGGACCTCGGGCATTCTCTCTACCGGCAACGGCCAAGCAAAATCCAATTCCTTCGACAACAACAATTGGTAGAGTCGTTCTTTGTCGCGTACGAAGACGAAACCCAGATCAGGAATACCCGATTCTTGAGATGTCAAAAGTAAACGTTCACCGGAATCCCAGGCCTCGATGCTGTATGGCCCGAAG
>JAKSAW010000183.1 GCA_022361455.1 Pseudomonadales bacterium
ATCTTCCGATAGTTCTCATAGCTCATGCCCCAAATCCATCGCTTTCTCGAAAGACTCATTAGACTGGTCGAACATTCCGGAGTAGCCTTGCGCTAGACCAAGAAAATAATATGCTTGAGCATTTTTAGGAAATTCGCTTACTAAACTTTCCGCTTGGGCAAGCGCTTTCTTAAATTCTCCTTTATCCAATAAGGACTGAACACCGTTAATTCTTGATTGGATTGAATCATCAACACCTGCGATATTTTTGTCTGCGGGGAGGCTAAACTGCTTGTCTTTGGTAAAACTAACCACCCAAGGAGCGAGATCTTCAAGTGAAAATAGCTCATTATAAAAGTGGCCATACTCCTCCTTAGTTATCAATTGATTCGGATAGGAGAACTCAATGGTAACTCGCATTCCACTGTCTGTAGGCTGAGAACTTTGCTTTAAAGTAAAGTATTCTGAATCAAGACTAGGTCCTGCACTTGAAGTGAACGCAGAGTAATTGTCATCGGGAACGTTGATGTCCGCAATTAAACGAATCACATGTCCATTTCGTATCTCAAGATCTTGGTCTCGCAAACTTGGCGGCTCATATTCATTAAGCCCTTCAAACATGCGCAATATTTGATTTAAGCCAACAGCTAATGGCGTAGGTCCAGACTCACTATGATTTTTAACCTTTAATTCAAGGGTGCCACTAATCCACATCGGCTTGCGTAAACTATCAGCATTGTGAACAACGGCATCAACGAACTCTGCGTTGGTAAATATGATGGGTGCCAAATCTCTTAACGCTTTTTGTCTATCGGGATTATAAGCCCACCAAGAACGGTAATATTGTTCGTAGGAACCTCGTAATCTAATCTCGAAATCCACGGTCACTTTATCCGTTGTACTTTCCATCATGCTCAAGACAAGATCGGCACCGTGTTGTTTCATTAGCAAACGAGGCGTATATACAATCTTGGGTTGTTTATCGTTATTCAGAATCAGTGCAGGACTATCTTCCAATCCAAAACTATAGCCAGGAAAAATTGCCTTATCCCCCGATGAGTCAAACCAAGTTTCAGGTTCACCATTTTGTGGTGGGATATATACGATCATATGATTGAAGCCGACGCTAGGCAGATCAGCATCAATGAATTTTCCCTGCTTGGTAGATATGAGAGCTGCATGGGCTGTTATACCTAACTCACGAAGTAGGCCAATAGCGAGTACTGATTGATCTTTACAATCACCATATTGGTTAGTTAAGACCTCCTCGATAGGATGCGGTGTATAACCACCCCGCCCCACATGGGCAAAGACATAACGAACGTTGTTTTGCATGTAGTCATAAACTGCTTGGATTTTCTCAATATGGGTTGCTTGGGCGGGCACCAGTTTCTTGGCTAAGGATTTTACACCTTCACCAGGATCAACTTTAGTTTCAACCAAGTTACGCGCCCAACTAGCGATGGGTAACCAGCTATTTGAAGTACCGATGAAAAACATCTGCTCCACAAAAACACTTTCGGGCATAGAACCTTCAACTTCTATCTTCGGTAGGTCTTTTAGGCTTAATTTATAAGTATTTTTAGCGGCCGAAGATCGCTTAGAAAAGCCTTTAAGCCTTTCGGGAAGCTTATAGAAAATATCAACGTTAGTTGGGGTAATCACTTGAAACTCATATTGATTAATAGGATCCAAGCGAACGCTATTATTAGCTTTTGGTTGCCACCAATAAAATCCCTCAGCTTCATACCATTGATTTTTCACCAAGGGTTTTATTGATCGTTGTTGAAATTGAAACTCAATAACGGAGCCCGGTTTTAAGGACGGCAGGGAAAACACTAAAGCTTTGCGATCTTGATAAAAGTCAGTTTGACCGGGAGTTTGTATTTGTATGGCATCCTTGCTCAGCGGCAGCATTTCACCAGAAGGAAGCAACACATTAGCGAAATCTAAGGAGAGTTCAGAGTAATAGCTATCGTAGTAAAGCCTGATCTGGTTATAGTCTCTAGCCGCTTCGTCGTCAGCTACTCTCAACGCCATATATTCGGTACGAGATTCTAAGAAATTCTCATCAAGCTCAAGCTGCTTCTTACGCAGTAGAACTTCAGCTCCTGTATCGGCGTTTCCTGAACTTTGTTGAATGATGTCTTGTAAACTGGGAGAGATCCTTTCACTAGCTGCTTGAGCTTCCAGAATGAGCCCAAACATCATCAAAAATACCAAGCTATAAAAAGGATAGATGAATATCAGTTTAGCTTTCTTCGTGGCTTTTTTGACTTTGATGAACTTGCTTGAATTGCCTTCAACAATATCAACCCAATTCCTTGTCGGATGTAATGCAAACACCTAATTGTCCTCCATCCCTGTATGTTAGGTAGATTCCGGCTCGAAACAGTATTGATACGCTATGTATATCAATGACGATGCCGCAACTGATTGATAGTTATACTACCATAGATTGGCTCTCAGGCTCTATTTGCAAGGGAGCGCTTAAACAAACGTAACAAAAAGCAGCGGATCTCTCGCAAGCTAAGATTTATCGATGTTAATGGTGGGTTGCCATTCAAGCCATTTCGCATTTTCTTCTTCATATAGTTCAAATTGCATCCCATCTTCCACCGGTTTTTGCGACCCTGAAGCCGGCGGCGTCGCTAACTCAATACCACCGGCAAGAATAGATTCCATTGATTCAGTATTAATTTTCAATCCGGTAAACAGCCCTGCTTCCACACTAATACCACTGCCATTCCAAAAAACCGTGTCGTTTCTTATCAGCTTGCTAAAACGAGAATAGATATTGATGTAGACGAGCACACTATTAGAATCTGGGGCAAGATCAACGCCAATGACTTCACCCACAGGGATCTGCCGATAACTGACTGGGTCACCGACTTCAATTGAACCTAACCGTTGACTATTTAAAACAATGTTAAGTCCCTTATTTCTCGCTTTAACCACTGGGGGCCGATCAATACCCACAAATTGATAGGTAGCCTCTCCTTTGCCAGGTGACACCTCTAAATAAGTGCCTGTCACAATGGTCTCAACATTCTTAACACTGGTTAGGCCCAACTGAGGTTGCACTAGCCAAATCCTAGAATCTTTACGAGCATATTTAACCGCCCGGCCATTTAGCATGGCGGACACAATCACTTGTTCAAGTCCCTCGCCAAATTCAATAGCAGTTACTTCTCCCACCTTTTGATCTTGGTATTTAATCGGCATTGAAACTCTGAGCCCATTAGCTTGGTCAAACAGAATTTTAATCGCAACACCCTCAGCATTAGCATGCTCATAGTCTTCAAATAATTTAAATACAGCACCATCTTTCGCTACTTTACTAGGCGCCCCTTCCTTTGGTGTATAAAAGGCGATTCCACCTCGCACAATAGAAGCAAGCGATTCAGTTTGAATCTTGAAGCCGGACAAATCGCCTTTTACGGTAACGCCACTCGCCTGATAAAAACGACTACCTCTTTTTACAAGGCTCGCATGCTCCGGACCAATATGCCCATAAATATCAACGCCACCACGTTTCTTATTTAAAGAAACGCCTTGAACCTTACCCACCAACATATTTTGATAATAAATCCCGCTACCACGATGAATGGAGCCGGCCGTTTTGGCCTCTACCACAAACTGCAGCCCCGGTGCAGAGGGATTAAAAATGGGTGCATTGACTTGAGCTTTAAATTCAGTTCTGTTTTTGCCATCGCCCGGGATTAAAGTGACATAACTGCCTGTTAGCAAACCGTCGAAATTACCTTCTTCCACCGAGGGTGATACCAACCAGAATTGAGTACTATCTTTTAAGGTCCAATCAAAACGAGGGTTTATACCGGCAGTAACGGAAATCTTTTTAAGGTTACTATCGATATCCACTGCTTTTACTTCTCCTACCGTTACCCCATTATAAATAATTGGCGTGATACCGGCTTCAATGCCTTCCGCAGCAGGAAACTCTATTTGTATCATTTTGCTAAACAAAGCATCTTCATAGTCTTCAAACAATGGGAATCGATCCCCATTCTCAGTTGGCTGAGTTGGACCAACCGCATCGCCAATCTGATCGAAAGTAATACCACCACCAATTAAAGAAATTAATGAGCCCGCCTCCACTTCAAAGCGCTGCAGCCCACCTTTTACTTTTACTCCACCAGTGGTCCAGAAGCGGGTTTTTTCGCTCACTAAGTGTTGAAAGTCAGGTAATATATGCGCACCAAATTGCACTTCTTTGTTTTCATCTTGCAGTCCCACTGTGGTGACTTCTCCCACCTCGATTCGACGATAGAAGATTTTAGTGCCCACTTGAATCGAACCTTTAGATTCTGCATACAGGGTTAGATGTAATCCCGGTGTATCACTTGGTAAGGGAGGTGCAGCAGGCAAGGCTTTAAACGTCAGCATCGGTTCATCCGTTTTAGCGTAAGATGGCCGAAACGCAATATAATTGCCGCTGGTAATGGTTTCTAATCCAGTCACACCCGATAAAGACACTTCTGGTTTTACCAACCAAAAAGCGGCATCGCTCCCCAATGAGGTTTTCGTGTGAGCATCCATTTCGATTAATACGCTGACACTTTTTAAGCCTTCATCTAATCGGATCTCTTTGATCAATCCCGTGGTTAGACCTCGATACTTAACCTCAGTTTTGCCAGGCACCAATCCTTCAGCGCTTTGCAAGGTCAAAACAATGTCGACACCTTTTTCCAAATAGGCTTTCACGCCAAGGTATGCACCGAATATCAACGCAACCAATGGAATTATCCATACTGCTGAAATACCTTGCTTATGCTGTACTTCTACATCGATATCGTCATTCATTATTCTTCAAATCCCAAATTAATCGTGGATCAAATGCATGTGCCGCGAACATCGTAAGAATTACCATTAGGGCGAAGGCAGCTGCACCAGGTCCTGGTTCTATCGATGTGATAAAACCAAGATTAACCACGGCCCCCATAATCGCCACCACAAAAACATCCAACATGGACCATTTTCCTAGAAAATGAACCATGCGATAGAGAACGGTCCCCTGACCTGCTCGTAAGCGTGTATGGCGCTGAACGCGAATCAGCAAAATACCAAGTCCTAATATTTTACCTAAGGGCACCATGAAACTAGCAATAAACACGATAATAGCCACCGGCCACATATCCAGTTTTATTAATGCCAGAATGCCGGAAAGGATTGTGTCCGGGGTACCGCTACCAAAATAGCTAACCGTCATTATGGGGAGCATATTTGCTGGAAAGAACGCGATCGTGGAAGCGATCAATAAAGCCCATGAACGCTGCACGCTATTGTGTATTCGATAATGCACGGTAGCGCCGCAACGTTTGCATCTAGCTTGCCGTTGATGACTAGACATGGGTGTAAGCGCATGGCATGTATGACACAAGGCAAGACGCTTAGACTGCGCTGATACTAGTTTAAGATTTTCCACTAAGGCGCTCCCAAACCAGCTGCTCATCAAGAAACTGCTCAAT
>JAKSAW010000896.1 GCA_022361455.1 Pseudomonadales bacterium
GAAGTATTCAGACGGGTATTCGGACTTGATGAATGCCTACCACCAACATGATAGAGAATTAAAAATCACATACACAATGAGAACAAGATAATGAATGCAGCAAGAAAGAAAATGATTTTAGCCATATTGAACGCGCCGAAAGAGTCGGTGAATTTAACACTGACGGATGGCCAAGCCGAACTTCTGCAATACATTGTACATAGAGGACAAGTGAGCATCGGTGAACTGGCGGCAAGTTACTACCAGGACGAGGCGCACAGAGGTCTAAGCTTTATACACAATAATGTGGAAAGACTGTTGAATAAGGGGTATCTTGTGAAGTTTAGAGACACCAAGAAAAACCGCAATCTTTATGCACCATTAACGGCACAGGACGAGGAATAAAATGGAACAGGAAAAACCGAAAACCAAGCCAAGATTAGTCGTAGATAACTCAAGAAAGAAAATGTTGCATGTTTTCTTTATGACGGCAGGTGAGATTGCTGAAAAATTGCAGGAAGACTTTGACAAACAGGAAAGAATGCGGAAAAAGTTAAAGTCTATTGATGGTGGCCGTAAGTAAAATACGAGGAATGTATGATGAAAGCGAAAATAGAACAGATAAACAAGTACCGGGTGACTATAGACGGAAAGACATATGAAGACTTCAAGAAAGTTGAAGAATGGGAAGGTATGGAGCTATGAACACGAAAGAGAATATAACCAAAGCCCAGCACTCAGCCGAGTTTCTGTACAATTACCTGCATCAAGCAATGGGTGAAAGCGCATTAATTGATATGGTTTTGCTGGATGCCATAAAGAAGGCTGTGGAGTTAAAGCAGTTGATCGACCAGCTGCAGGGCGCGATTAATGATTAAGTTGATGCAAGGCGATTGCCTTGAGAGAATGAAAGAAATACCAGACGGTAGTGTTGATATGATATTGACTGATCCGCCATACACAAGCCCAACCGTCCACGCATTCGGGCGAAAAGTTGTAAACCGGCTTTCTGATTTAGCTATACAGGAGTTTTATTTTTCAGCAATAAAGAAAGAGTGGGGGCGCTTATTAAAGCCAAATGCGCCTATTCTTGTGTTTTGTGATGATGTTTATAGCGCTGTGTTAATGGGCTTATTTTATGAATGGAAGCAAAAAAAAAAAATATAGTGGTATGGGATAAGGGCAGAATAGGAATGGGAAACCCTTTTCGAAAGCAGCATGAGCTTATTTTTTACGCAAATAGAGACAGTTTAAATCTGAATAAAGAAAAACTAACCCATATTCCAACGATAATAAAAGCCCCATTAAAAAAAGAGCACCACGGAGCTGAAAATCCCGTTGATTTATTAAGTACATTGATTAGCGGGCTATCTAATAAGGACGGGATAATTTTAGACCCGTTTATGGGCAGCGGTAGCACTGGTGTAGCCTGTAAAAACCTAAACCGCAAATTCATAGGCATAGATCTGGACGAAGAATACTTTAGAATTGCCAAAGAAAGAATTGGTGCAACATAACCCGCTATTCAGCGGTTTATACGCTGCAATGCTTTGTTAGCTGTTTAATTGACCAATTTTACCAACTGGGGAAAATGCTATGACATACGTACAAACACTAGAAGAAACAGTAGATTCGATGGAGTATGAAATCGAGTCGATGAAAAACCAAATACAGGTCATGTATAAATATATAGGGCATTTAGAAGATGCTGAAAAAGAGCTTATGTGCATGTTGAACAAATACCATGACGATGATTGCAATGTATGTGATCGAGCGTATAAAGCGCAAGACATTGCACAATTTCAGAGAGGCGTTTTTCATGGTTGTGCAGATAGCGCAATGGAAAAGAATAACTGGGTAGTTCAAGGCAGCGTACTGAAATGACTGGACTGAAACGAATATGACTGAAGCGGAGCAGTCATTTTAACGGAGATGATTATGGACATGAGCAAAGAAGAATTTTTAGAAAAACACGGCGATGTTATTTTAACCTTTAGCAGTTATTACAAATACGCATTTTCTTACACAGCCGAACTCGGTAACGGTGAAAAAATCTACGCTAGCATTGGTGGATGTAGTGATGATATTTACAGGCTTGAAGTAAAGAACAACGAGCAAGTCAAGTTACGTGATTTAGACCCCGATAGTGCATATTTTTATAATCGCAACGGCGCTCAATATGGGTTTTATGGCTACTAACAGCCACAGATAAGGAGACTTGTTATATGAAAACCAATGCCAGAAATAATTACACGACATTAACTGAATAGACATGGATACAATAAGTGCATTCGCTTGTGGAAAAGCGAACAGAAACAAAGCGTTGAAAGTTTTTGACTGGGAGAAAGCTGCCCTCTACAGGATGCAGAGCGAAACCCCAGGATGGGATAGCGACACCTACTGGCCAGAGGGGGCACGAAAGGTACTAGGCGTATAACGCCATAGCTTTGCTGCCGCATTGAAACCACAAAACTTGAGGGGTACGTAATGACAGACCAAACCGCAGAAATAGAAACACGCGCCGATGCAGGCGGTCGAGTTGACCCGCTTGTTATGCCTAATTCGGAGAAAAGACAATGATTACTGTAAGGCGAGACAAAGACAAAAAGGAATTCACTACCGACATGAGTAAGGAGGAAGGTATTTATGAAATGCACTTTTGCACCTCATACACGCAGGTGATGATTCAAGAGCTTGATGAAGACGGCAAACTGACAAGCGGCGAGATTATCTGCCTACCAGAAGGCACGAAACCTAACTGGGTTGATTTGATTGCCACGCAAAACGATGACACTGGCGTATTTGTGCAGGCATAACGCCCTAATAAGCGGGCCGTGTTTTGGCTCCGCTTGATTTACTTGTTACACGGAGAATTCACAGTGAAAGATGACAGAACGCCAGAACAGAAATACCAAGCATGGGTTGATGCTGTGAATAAAGCATGGAAGAAGGGTTGGCGGTGCCAATGTGAGTGGATATTTGTATCCCCTCGCGGTTCTTATCACGACCTGTCGGCTGCGGACTTCGACAAGCTAGACGAGATCGTAGAGCGCGGCCTTTTAGCCGTGTAACAGCTCGATTAAAGGGACATATAGGCTGGGATGATGACTGAGACTAATTGGATTGATTCAGAAGATGAAATAAAGCCGTTTGTTGCTAGGACGGTGTTGGCATATTGCCCTGGCTGGAACAGTAGCGGGTATCAAGTGTGTTACTGGGACGGGAAAGTTTTTAGGTACGAAGGACAGCCTAATGATGATTTCCATACTTATGTGAACGCATGGGCAATATTTATGGAAGCCGATTAAGGCATATAACGCCTCGCTTCACTCGCCGGAGTGGAGCGCAGAGGAACGGAGGTCGAAGTGAAAGCGATTGTTAGCGGTTTGGAGGAAGTATGAAAGAGAAACGCGACGATTGGAAGTTGA
>JAKSAW010000070.1 GCA_022361455.1 Pseudomonadales bacterium
AGGTTGGGAGACCAAACGATCCTGTGCCCAACTATCCTTCATGCGCTCATAAGTGATTCGTTCGTGGGCGGCATGCATATCGACCACCACAAGACCTTCCTTATTTTGTGCCAGGATATAAATGCCATGCAATTGAGCCACTGCGTATCCTAGCGGAGGTGTGTCATCTTCACCGTTTTCAGGCATACCAGTATTAAGAGTGTTAAGGCCGCTGGACTCAGTGCCGCTTGGCATCAAATAACTGCCATTGGCAGCTCCACTGGAAAAAGCCTGACTAGATTCCCTTACTTGAGATGTTTCCGCTAACGGCTGATGTAACTCAGCATAGGCATTCATTTGCTGCTCAGTGGTGGCTGCCGCTGCTGAATTTGTTCCACCGGTAGCACTATCCACCAAGCGTAAATTACCCTGAGATTTAAATTCTCCAGCTTCGATACCACTAGCTTTGGCAGCTGGAGCAGCAGCTAAAACGGAATCGGATGGTGACGCTTGATCTGGGGTAATTTCCGCAATGGCCCGATGCAGACTACGAAACAAAAAATCGTGAACTTGGCGGCTTTCGCGAAATCGCACTTCATGCTTGGTGGGATGCACATTTACATCCACACCTTTTGGATCTAGCTCCAAATAAAGTACATAAGCTGGATGTCGTCCGTGATAAAGAACGTCGCGATAAGCTTGTCGCACCGCGTGGGTCACCACTCGATCGCGCACATGCCTGCCATTGACAAAGAAATACTGCAGATCGGCTTGGCTACGGGAGAAGGTTGGTAAGCCCATCCACCCCCAAAGGCGCAAGCCCGCTAGCTCAGTATCAACTCGCACGGCATTTTGAATAAATTGCGGACCACACACACTGGCAACGCGCCGATCTTGTTCCAGTTCCGAATGAGCAGGCTTGAGGTGATGAATCACTTTTTGATTGTGCTTTAGTTGAAAGCCCACATCAAAATGAGACAACGCCAAGCGTTTTACCACATCCTCTAAATGACTAAATTCTGTTTTTTCAGTACGTAAGAATTTACGTCTTGCTGGGGTATTAAAAAACAAATCGCGCACTTCAACCGTGGTACCACGGGGGTGAGCAACAGGTGCTAATTTAGCATCCATGTCACGGCCTTCAGTTTGCACTTGCCAGCCTGCACCACCTTCATCGGCACTGGAAGAAAGCGCTAAACGGGACACAGAACTGATACTTGCTAGTGCCTCGCCACGGAAACCTAACGTGGCCACACCTTCAAGATCATCTAAATCATGTATTTTACTGGTTGCATGGCGAGCCACAGCCAAGGGTAAGTCATCCTTTTCTATGCCCGCACCATTATCTCGAAGGCGAATCAATTTAACGCCACCTTCTTCCGCATCCAACTCAATTCGTTGCGCACCAGCATCTAAACTATTTTCCAGCAGTTCTTTCACTACCGATGCAGGTCGCTCGACAACCTCACCAGCCGCGATTTGGTTAGCCAAACGCGGTGACAGGCGATTTATATGCCCCATAAAGAATCTTTACCTATTGAGAAATCAAGAGTGTGGAATCTTGAGTACTTGGCCCACTTGAATCGTATCACCTTTAATAGCATTTGCCTTGCGTAAGCTAGATGCACTCACACGATATTTTGCAGCAATTTGCGACAAGGTTTCCCCACGTTCAATTTTATGTTTTTTTAAACTATTGCCCGTTTGACCACGCATCGCCACATAGGAACCAGGCGGTGGATAAGCCTCAAAGTAACGAACAATACCTTTACTGATGGATTTAGCTAATTTGCTTCGATAGGCCTTACTGTTCAAGTTTTTCTCTTCAGTGGGATTCGAAATAAACCCAGTCTCCACTAGCAAGGAAGGAATATCAGGCGATTTCAAAACCACAAAACCCGCTTGCTCCACGTGCTTCTTGTGCAACCGAGCAACAGAACCCATTTCTTTAAGCACATATTTTCCTGCCCGTAAGCTGTGCTCCATACTACCTTCCATCGATAAATCCGCTAACACGCGAGCAAGATCATCATCTTTGTCTTCAAGGCTGACACCGCCCACCAAGTCAGACTGGTTTTCTTTTTCGGCAAGAATTCTAGCCAGAGTACTCGATGCACCTCTTCGAGATAAGGCAAATACAGAAGCGCCTTTTGCTTTTCGATTTTTGAAGGCATCCGCATGAAGAGAAACAAACAAATCGCCTTTGTACTTTTTACGCGCCAACTCGCGACGTGTTTTTAATTTTAAAAAGTAATCGCCCTTGCGAGTTAACACCGCTTTATAACCAGGAATACCGTTGAGAACCCGCTGTAACTCCTTAGCAATTTTTAATACTACGTGCTTTTCATAAGTGCCATTGCTACCAATAGCACCAGGGTCTTCACCACCGTGGCCAGCATCAATCACCACTACAATGGCTCTACCATTGCCCATGGTGGCGAGCGATTTTACCGGCTTGCTGGTCTTTGCTGTTTTGAAATTGCCGTTACCCTGAAGATCAACAACTAAACGATGGCCATATTTATCATTAGGCTTTAACAAGAAACTTTTCGTTTTTAGCGGTTTAGAAAGGTCCAACACTATCCGCAAATCACTTTTGTTACGAACGGCGCTACGTAAATTCTTAATCGGACCGCCCTTTAAATCGACATTGAATAATGAGCGAGTGCGCAAGGTATTCTTTACATCGATAACTACGCGATCGGGTTTGGAGAGGGTAAAAATATCATGTTCAACAGGCCCGGTAATATCAAACACCAAGCGCATATTATCCGGAGCCTTCCACACACGAACTGATTCAACTTTTTGGGTAGCGCTGCTAGTCACTTTACCGGCAGCATGAGCACCAATGGATCCTAATAACGCCAACAGCATCATCACTAACGCTGGTAGCAGGCCGCCATTTGTAAATCTGCTCGTCATGCAAGCTTCCTTGAATCATTAACTTGAATCATGAATAAGATGACCCCGGTGTTATGAAATCTATTTATCTGTGTTTATGTGGCTTTACAAATCCAAAGCACCAAGAATGACTTCGCCTTTGGAACTACAAGCGCAAAAGCTAAGCTTTCTGCCCTCGTTATAATGACTTATGGCTAATTTTACATCAGGTTTAGGAATTACGCCTGTTCCACGCTCAGGCCATTCCACCAAACAGATATTTTGACCGCCAAAATAATCCCGAATTCCCATATATTCCAGTTCTTCGGGATCTGCCAGCCGATACAGGTCGAAATGATATGCGGTGCAATCAGCTAGTTCATAAGGTTCTACTAGCGTATAAGTAGGACTCTTAACCGCTCCTGAATGACCCAACCCCTGAATCACGCCTCGGCTAAAGGTCGTTTTGCCCGCACCAAGCTCGCCATCCAGATAGATGATGCCACCCTTTTCTGGGTTCATAGACATGGCCTTAGCAAGGGCACTGCCGAGTGCCACCATCTGTTGTTCGTTTTCAGCAATCGTTTCGAGCATACAATTTATTGATTCACCAGCTGGTGTAACGGCGACATGAGATCAGTGGCCAACAGGCCTCGTTCTCCGCTAGATTGAGCAGCTATGTCTGCTGCTGCGCCGTGCAACCAAGCCCCTGCACAAGTCGCCTCAAATAGACTTAAACCTTGAGCTACTAACGCTCCTATTACACCACTTAAAACATCCCCCATACCACCGGTTGCCATTCCAGGATTACCAGTGGTTACTAGCTGGGCAAGTTTACCATGCTCTTGAATTAAAGTACCGGCGCCTTTAAGAAGTACGGTGCCAGCAAAAACTCGCATCAACTGATCCAATGATGCAAACCGATTAGTTTGAATATCCGCCGTTTCACAGCCCAATAGGCGAGCGGCTTCTCCAGGATGAGGCGTCAGCACCCAGTTGCCCCGCTGACAGGCTTGTGGGGATTGCTCCGCTAAAATCGAAAGATAATTAAGCCCATCAGCATCTAAAACCACCGGTAAATCGCTGGCCAGCACCTGCTCTAGCAGAAAAGCACCCCAACGACCGCGACCAATACCAGGACCTGCCACAATGACACTAGCTTTTTCGATGGCGAACTCGATACTGCTGCCTTCATCTACCCCCAGCACCATGCACTCTGGCCGGCGCGCAATAATACCAGCGACATGCTCTGGCCGCGTAATGACCGACACCAAACCAGCACCACAGCGCCCTGCCGCTTCAGCTGCCATGGCAACAGCGCCACCCATTCCCAAGTCACCACCCACCACTAACACATGGCCATTCTGACCTTTGTGAGCATCCCGAGGGCGTGGTGGTAACAGTGAAGCCACCCAATTGGAATCCACCAACTCAGAAGCGCGGGGCACTTTGCCATATACCGCATCAGGCACAGCAAGCGAGCCAAAAATCAATTCACCACAAAGCTGCGGACCGCGACCAGTGAGCAATCCTTGCTTAACACCAATAAAAGTCACGGTCGCTTGCGCATCCACAGCAGAGCCTAGCACCTGACCTGTGTCTGAACACAATCCCGAAGGTATATCGATTGCCAAAACAGGAGCGGCATGCTGATTAATCTGGGTAATAGCCAAGGGGTAATCACCGCGCACCTCTCCGGTTAGCCCTGTTCCAAGCAAAGCATCGACGATCACATCAGCCTGTTTTAACTGATATCCGGTGAACGGCCCCATAGTGACATCGGCAGCCTTTGCTTCCTCGTAGGCTGTCAAAGCATCTCCCTTAAGCTTGTTCGGATCTCCAACCTGAACGACCTCAACTGATAAATGCGCATGCTTAGCTAACGCAGCTATAACATAGCCATCGCCTGCATTATTTCCTGCACCACAATAAATAACGATGTTTTCTGCCTGAGGCCAAGTTTCTTGCATGGCGAGAAAAGCTATTTTCCCAGCGCGACTCATTAGCTCAAAGCCGGGAATACCTTCCTCGTTAATAGCGATCCGATCCAATTCTCGAGTTTTATCGGCGGTATACAGCGCAGTAGGCAACTGCTTGGTATAATGGTGGGGATGCTCCACGCTCATAACTAACCTTGTCCATTAAACGATTTCACATTGAAGCGATAACGAGTTACCTATAGCAACCCAGCGACATAACCCGTAAGTATACTGAATGAGTCAACCTACCACATTATCAAGCCAAGCTTTATCTGACTTGGCGCAACAGATTAAGCAATGGGGTGAAAACTTAGGCTTTCAGCAAATCGCTATTAGCGATGTGGACTTAGGCGAGCACGAAAACCATTTAAATCAATGGCTGGCAAATCAATACCATGGTGAGATGGATTATATGGCGCGCCATGGCAACAAAAGATCACGGCCCGCGGAGCTAGAGCCGGGCACTTTGAGAGTTATTTCTGGAAGAATGGATTACCTTCCGCCGAGCTCGGACATCCCGAAAATATTAAAGGATCAAGAGAAGGCCTATATTTCTCGCTACGCCCTTGGTCGCGATTATCACAAAATGATACGCAAACGCCTGGCGCAATTAGCCAAACAGATCGAAGCAGCCATTGGCCCTTTTGGTTATCGTGCATTTGTAGATAGTGCGCCGGTACTTGAAAAGGCTATTGCAGAAAAGGCTGGCCTTGGATGGATCGGCAAGCACACGCTGCTATTAAATCGCGAAGCAGGCTCTTGGTTTTTTCTGGGTGAATTATTTGTCGATATTCCTCTACCCATTGATGAACCCGTCAGCAAGCATTGTGGCAAATGCTCAGCCTGTATTGATATATGTCCGACACAAGCAATCGTTGCACCTTACCAACTGGATTCTCGCAAATGCATTTCTTATCTCACCATTGAGTTAAAAGAAAGCATTCCTGAACCACTTCGAGCCCCAATGGGCAATCGAGTGTTTGGCTGCGATGACTGCCAAATGGTTTGCCCTTGGAATCGATTTGCAAAAACCACACTTGAAAAAGATTTCTGGCCTCGCCATGGGTTAGATGAAAATGACTTGCTCACGCTATTTCTTTGGGATGAAGAAACCTTTCTCAAAAACACCGAAGGCTCCGCCATTCGCCGAATTGGTTATGAACGCTGGTTACGAAATCTCGCGGTAGGAATTGGCAATAGCCCCTACTGCGATAAAAATGTCTCAGCATTGCAACAGCGATTATCATATGAGTCTGAGTTAGTCCGAGAACATGTTCAGTGGGCACTCACAGTGCAACTTGATAAAAAAGATATCTAAGTTACAGGGAACCATTCCTGCGTTACACAGACCAAGAGTTTCAAGCTTCGCTAACTACCATTGAAAGTCGTACCCAACCACTACGAGCTAGAGATTAATCATGCGAGAAAAAGTCGAATTTATCAGCCAAGGCACCAAACTAAGTGGATTACTGGAATCACCTGCGAGTGAGCCAAGATGCTATGCCGTATTTGCCCACTGCTTCACTTGCGGAAAAGATATCGCTGCGGCCTCACGAATAGCAAGAGCGCTGACCCAGGAAGGTATAGCTGTACTTCGTTTTGACTTTACTGGACTCGGCAATAGCGACGGTGACTTTGCGAACACCAACTTCTCTTCCAATATACAAGATCTTTTGGCCGCAGTAGATTTTCTCCGTGAACAATACGAGGCACCGAACCTGCTAATTGGCCACAGTCTTGGTGGTGCCGCGGTACTTGCCATGGCAAGCAAGATACCAGAAGCGAAAGCGGTTGTTACCATCGGCGCGCCACATCAAGCCGAACATGTCACCCATAACTTCGGCGCCTCCGTTGATGAAATCCAAGCGAACGGTATTGCGGAAGTTAATCTCGCAGGCAGAAAGTTCACCATTAAAAAGCAATTTCTCGATGACCTAGAAAGTTATCAACGGAATGATATTGGCAAATTAAAAAAAGCTTTATTGGTCATGCACGCCCCAATGGATAACACCGTATCGATTAACGAAGCAGAAAAAATTTATATCGAAGCCAAACATCCAAAAAGTTTTATCAGTTTAGATAGCGCTGATCACCTGCTATCGAAAAAAGCCGATGCGGAATATGTTGCTACCTCCATCGCTGGCTGGGTTAGCCGGTATATTCCGCAACAGGAAAAAGCTGACAACAAATCACCAGTGGCCAAAGGTGAAGTATTAGTTGAAGAAAAGAATCACATTTTCACACAGCATGTTTCAAGCGACAGCCACTATTGGCTTGCAGATGAACCGACCAATGTTGGTGGCAACAATGTTGGCCCTGATCCCTACGAGCATTTGCTGGCAGCTCTCGGGGCTTGCACATCAATGACGCTACGCATGTATGCAGGCCGAAAAAACATTCCACTAGATCATGTCAAAGTACATTTAACACATCGCCGAGACTATTTAAGCGATTGTGAAAGTTGCAATGAGCAAGAGAAAAAAATAGAAGTGTTGGATCGCACACTCTATTTGCAAGGTGATTTATCAGCACAACAAAAAGAGCAATTACTATCTATTGCAGATCGATGCCCTGTACATAAAACACTGCATGGAAATTTAAGCGTGGAAACACGGTTAGACAATCCAACAAATTAAAGTTTAGGCATACTGCTTACGAAATTCAGAAGGCGTTTCTCCAGTCCAACGTTTAAATGCTCTTCTGAAATTCGAAGCATCGGCAAATCCCAATTGCAATGCGATAGATTCCACACTGCGACCATGCTGGCGTAGTAGACCTTCTGCCCTATCTAAGCGAACGCGATCCACTAAATCCTGGTATGAGGTTTCGGCTAACACCAAACGTCTGCGCAGTGCACTAGGTGTAAAGCCCAACCCAAAAGCAAGCTTTTCGAAGGGCGGTATTTCTTGCTCACGCTTGAGGAAGTTAAGCACAAGGCATTCTATGGTTTTACTATTATCGATTTGCCTAAGCTTTTCTTCACAGCGTTTCTTATACATTTCATGAACAAAAGGATTTCCAGTGACAACCGGCTTGGCAATTTCTTTCTGATTAAACACCAACATATTGCGCTTGGCTCCATATACAATGTTGTCGCCAAACAACTGCTGATAAGCATCCGGATATTTGCTTTCTTTATAGGAAAAGTAAGCTGCTTGGGGAACAACCCCATCACCTGATAGAAAATTTAAAATGGATAAACAAGAAGTCAGCGCTGTTTCCATGGAAAAACGCAGGTTGTAATCGGGCCCGCAAGAATATAGCCCCAAATTAGGAACTAAAAATAATTCTTCTTCGGTTTCCTCGATATGATAATCGACTAAGTAATTAAATGTTTTTACGTACTCTGCTAAATCGAAAATAGCTTCACGGATTGTACCTGCAGCCATCATCACCTGGCCCAGATCCCCCATTAAATTCACGCCTAGCTTTTTACCATAATGAAACGATACTGGCACATGTTCGTGCTCGCCAATTGCTTGCAAAATAAATAGCTGCACTTCGATAGGTGACACCATTTCATTTACATCAAGCAACCGTTCGTCGCTAAGCTGATATTTTTTTCGAAGCTCATCAACCTCAATACCGGATTCTCGAATGGCATTAATTAACACAACTGCAATCGAGGACGGCATGATTTTTCGATTCAATTCCGCAAAGGAAGAATAAATCGCCCACATGATTTTCTTTTCTTTTCGTTTTTTATTCGCTGTTTTATTTATGCGACAAAGGGTTGTTATCAAACGACAACAATAAAAACCTTCACGCTGCGTCTTGTAAATAAATATAGGACATCCATGACCTGTAAAACAAAAAATGTGACCTGGTTTGCCCGGCCACTGCTAAATACTATGAACGCTCGTCACAAATTGGAAGTGTTACTTTTATTTTTTTAACCACAAATGGCGAATCACAAAGGGGTTTTCTGATCACGGGGCTTATTAGGTGCCAACCAAACCATGGCAACTAGTAAGCCCTTTTTTCTTGGGATAATAAAAAATGTTTATAAGAGTATTTTTCTTACAACTATTAGTTCTTATAAGTTTGTACATTGTAGCTTTTGGCACAACGCCTGCGTACGGTTGGACATTCGGTCCAGTCCAATTCGAATCTTACGACGGCACCCTTATCGACGCACAACTCTTCACTCCGAATAACTACAGCAAAAATGAAAATCATCCAGCAATAGTTCTGGTGCCCGGATGGTCTATGCCAAAAGAGACCACTTATCCAAATGCCATCGAGTTCGCTAATCGTGGTTATGTCGTTATTAGTTATTCGCCAAGGGGGTATGGTTTTTCTGGGGGACTCGTTGATACCGCCGGTCCGCTTGATCGTGATGATTTTTCATCAGCGGTGGATTGGTTAATTGAAAATGCGCGCATTGATCCAGAACGAATCGGTACCGGCGGCGTTTCCTATGGTGGGATTATTCCCCTTAATAGCTCTTCGTTTGATGAACGTATAAGGGCAGTTGCCGCGCTAGATATTCCAGCCGAAGTGGAAGATGCGTTTTATCAAGGGGAGTCGCCTAACGCCTTTTGGACACAATTCCTGCAGCTTGCCAGCAATATTGGTCGCCCTAACCCCGACATCCGTAAAAACCTGGATGGGCTATTCGCCAATGAAAATATTCCGCAAATTCTCGAATGGGCTCGAGAGCGATCACCTAGATCTTACATAGACTTTATTAATGATCGACAAGTTCCGGTTTTTTTAAGCCTCAACTATCGTGACCGCATGTTTAGACCCAACTCTGGAATACGCTATTTCGAAAACCTAATTGGACCCAAGTTACTACAGCTCCACGATGGGATTCACGGTGCGCCAGTTAGCGAATCTGAAAACTATCGTTCGAACACTTATTTTGATTGGTTTGATTACTGGCTGCGAGATATTGATAACGGTGTTATGGATCGCCCCTTAGTAGATGTGCAACTCCACAGAACCAGCCAACGTGTCGGCTACCAAGAATGGCCAGCATTGAACATTCAAAACCAAACCCTATATCTTGCACCCAACGCTGAACGTTATACCGGTGACCTGTTAAAGGAGCCAGAAATCAATAACGACCTTTGGGCCTTAGATTCATTTTTTAGTTCACAGGAATCAGAACAACCCACATCAGGAAGGCCTTTGACGGATGCACAAGCGGATGTTTTTACCGACTTTGAAACTTACGACCCAGATTTAGCACATGCCTATCAAACGGACTTCCTGCCATCCGGCGCCAAACTGCGAGGCATTCCTACTGTTAACATGCGCATTCAAGCTTGGGATGAGCAAGTGCAATTGGTGGCCTACTTATATCAAATCAATCCCGACGGCCAAGCGCTTTATTTAACCCATGGCGCGAAAACGTTTTACGATTTGTTTCCTGGAGAATTGGTGGATTTGGAAATCGAATTAACTGCCTTAATGTATGACTTTACTCCAGGCTCAAGAATTGGTGTAGCGATCGATACCCAAGATCCACAATATCGACGCCCACCTCAACCATCATTCTCATTAGACGTAGTGCATAGCCTAATGATGCCCAATCAAATTAACTTGCCCATTGAAGGAGAACTGGAATTTGCTGCAGTTGAAGAAGAGGAAGAGCCAGAAACAGACCCGCAAACCCCCGATACATCTACTCCTAGTGAGGATGACACGGATAATGTAGATCGATCTTCTAGCGGCAATAGCAATAGTGGTGGCGGTGGTAGCGGTGGTAGCACTGGTATTCTCCTACTAATGACTACTGGGTTATTGGCTTTACGACGCAAGCAGCGCTTGCTGAGTTAATCCAAACTAATCCGCTTAAAGCAAACAAAAAAGGGGCGACTAATTAAGTCGCCCCTTTTTTTCGTCAAACTAAAGCTGAGACTTTAAATCAAATTAGCAATTTGTTGCCCCATTCTAACGCTTACACCTTCCTTAAGTTCAGATTGCCAATCAACCTTTCCTTTTGGAAATACAACAATGGCCGTTGATCCTAATTTAAAACGCCCCATCTCTTCACCACGATCCAAGTTTACTTGTTGTGGCTCATCATCGTAGCGAGTGGTAATCAATCTTCTTCCTGGAGGCGCTACCAAACCGGCCCATACGGTTTCAACACTCGCTACAATCATGGCACCCACTAATACCAAAGCCATAGGACCCATGTCAGTTTCAAAGATACAAACCACGCGTTCATTACGTGCAAATAACGAAGGCACATTACGTGCAGTTTTCGTATTAACGGAAAATAATTTACCTGGCACGTAAATCATTTCTTTTAATTGACCGCCATATGGCATATGCACACGGTGATAATCTTTCGGCGATAAATAAATAGTAGCAAACGAACCATTCTTAAAAGGCATTGCTCGCTCATGATTGCCACCCAGTAACTGAGTCAAACTATAGTAGTGGCCCTTAGCTTGAAAAATATGATCTTCTTCAATATTTCCAAGTTGACTCACAGCGCCATCCGCCGGAGAGACAATTCCCTGCTCAGCGATGGGCCGAGCCCCTTCTTTTAAAGCACGGGTGAAGAAGTCATTAAAATTTATATAGCTATCTAAGTCAGGGTTTAACGCCTCCGACATATTCACGCCATAGATACGGGCAAAGTTTTTAATAAAAGGACCTTTAATCGCTGGCGACGTTGATTCTGCCAACATCCCTACTAGGCGCGACAAGCCATGTTGTGGCACAACGTATTGCGGAAGAACTGCTAAATTTTCTTTGCTGAAAAAATCAGACATACAAATAACTAACCTAAATTTCAAAAAACAACTTTCAACATGAGTTTAAATACCTATTAACACTCAACCGGAGTATTAGGGTCATTGCCCCATTCAGACCAAGAACCTGGATACGGTTTGATATTCTTAAAACCCAAAACCTTGCCCAGCAAATAGGTAAATCCAGAACGGTGATGACTTTGGCAATGAGTAATCACTTCTTTGTCAGGTGTAATACCGCATTCAGCAAGCTCCGATAGCACTTCATCGTGATTACGGATTTTTAAACCATGATTACGATCCATTGCACGAATCCATTCATAGTTACTGGCTCCAGGGATGTGTCCTGCCTTTTGCGCATTAACTCGTGTTCCCACAAATTCTTCTGGAGAACGCGCATCCCATACCACCAAATCCTCGCGGGTATGATTTGCAATCAAATATTCTTTATCGGCAGCAAAGTCTTCCGACAATGCTACCGAGTATTGACTGGAAACAGGCTCAACAGGATCTTGTGACGGTGCTTTTTCATCAGCTAACCAACCGTGAATACCACCATTCAAGTAGCTATAACGCTGATGACCGATACAATCTAACAACCAAATAAAACGACCTGCCCAA
>JAKSAW010000311.1 GCA_022361455.1 Pseudomonadales bacterium
AGGCTCCCGCGATCATTTGCATCAGCGGGAAATTAGAAGAAGGGCAGGCCTGTTTACTGTTTGAAGATACAGGCTCAGGCATCGCACCTGAAGATCTTGACCATGTCTTCGAGGCTTTCTTTACCACCCGTCAAGAATCAGGAGGCACCGGGATGGGCCTCTATCACAGCTGGCAGATTATCGAGAAACACGCGGGCTCAATCGATGTGGTTTCCAAACTGGGCAGCGGCAGTTGTTTCAATGTAAAGCTGCCCGCCTCCATCTAAAAAAGTACCGGACAGATGCCTTGAAAGCACCTGCCCGGTACGTTGCCAATAAGTCACACTTTCCAGTTGAATACCGCCGGGTGGAACGGTAACGGGTTTTACCCCGCGCTTACTTTCCATAATATACATACGTTAACACAATTCTGAACCGGCCGGCATTTTTCGTTGAATTTTAAATTTATAGAACAACAACTTGTACCAACTCCTGAAGTTATTACCCGGAAGCCTAACCAACGGCTAACGTAGTTCCCTGGATTTATTGTAGCTGTGGGTGTGACTCTTGCCCTGGAGCGCGGAACTGTTATAATCGGAACGGAGAGCATGGAGTATTCAATTTCAGCAACAGGTCCAAAGTTGCGATAGGTGTGCCTTAATTGCCTAAGGAAGAAACTTCCTCAAAGAAAAAAGTTAAAGCTTGGCTGATGGCTCTGACGGGCCCGGATGCGGGGACGCGCTACCTGATCAAAGGACCTACCTGGCGAATCGGGCGCGATGCCTCATGTGATCTGGTTCCGGGAGGACGCAGTGCGGCGGCTGTTTCCAGCAAGCACATGCTGATCACCCGCGAGGGGCAGTCTTTTACCTTGCGCGATCTGGACAGCACGAACGGCACTTATGTGAACGATCAACGGGTTGATGAAATGATCCTGGACAATCGCTCTCTGATTTCTCTGGGTCCAAGCGGTCCGCGTTTTCAGTTCTTAGTAGAAGAGGACAAGGGCCAGCCGGACAAAACGGTTGTAGCACCGCGTCGGTTTGTGCTGGAGCGGGACGGTGCGCGAGAGAAGAAGCCGGTTCACGAAAACCTGTTGCGTGAAGCGGTGGATCGGGCCCGCGCGGCTCGTGAGGTCGGGCAGGGCGGCGATACCGAAATTATCATGCGCGAAATGTTGCAGAAAGCCGTTCGTCGCTCCCGTCGCAAATTGAAAATACTGGTGGCCTGCCTCGTATTAACCCTGTTGTTCGGCAGTGGTTGGTCGATGCGTACGATCGGAGATCTGAAGGTGACGAAGAACGAGATCGACGGTCAAATCAACCGTTTGGAATCAGCACTCGCGGCGGCGGACGATCCCGAG
>JAKSAW010000131.1 GCA_022361455.1 Pseudomonadales bacterium
GCGTCTCCGACGCCGCGCCGCTCGGCTACACGAGCTTCGACGGCTCTGCCATCGCGGAGGACGCGGGAACCGAGGCGCTTTACGAAGTTCTGGGTAAGGTGGGCAGGCAACTGGGCGAGCTGGAAATCGAAAACCCCTTACCCTACCTGTTACAGCGCATGTCGGTCTGGAGCGGTGCGACCCTTCCCCGCCATGATGAAAGCCGGGAAACCTTTTTCCCCGCGCCGCCGGATGAACTGGTCAACAGCCTCAAGAATATGAACAGCAAGTCCGCGTGGGAATCTTTGCTGGGCCGCACGGAAAACCTGCTGATGGATCGGTGGTTCTGGTTGGACCTGCAATACTACGCGACACAAGCGGCACGAGGCCTGGATGCCTTAGAGGTCGCCGCGACCATCGAGGAACAGACCCGCAAGCTGGACGAACGGCTGCCGGATCTAAAAGAACTGAAATTCAACGACGGCAGCGCCTTCGCATCCCCCGTGACTCGGGATTGGTTGGTTCAGCTGGGTCAACAATCCGGTCCGGGCGGCGCCGGCGGCGAACCCGATCAAGGCGCACTCTTATTGAGTGACATGCGGCAGATGGGCGTGGATCGGTTCGCCGATGCCATGAATACGGCCCAAGAAAAGATTCGCAACGCGGGCAACGCACGAACGGCTTTCCAACTGCGAGTTGCCGCGGCAAGATTCTGTATCGAGGCGGATCAATTCTACTGGGCGGAATCCTTGGCCGAGAGCCTGGTGGATCATATCGAAAAACACGGCCTGGATAGCTGGGAACCGGAACTCGCGGGCAAGGCATGGACGGTCCTGCTGGAAGTTGCCCGAGAGTTGAAAGAAACGGACGAGGCCTATCCGGCCCTGGAGCGTCGGGCCATGAAGGCCTTGGCTGGACTTGACCTAGCGGGCGCGGGCAGATTCCCCAAGAGCCGCCCGGTATATTCCTGATCAGCTCCGGCAAAATGCCGTCGGGTGACCCCGACGACATTCCTCACAAGCTCTCAAGGCTTCGGCAAAGATTGCAGCTTTTGTTTGAAGTAAAAATTCTCAGGAGCAGCTTCCACCGCTTTTGTATACCAGGTCCGTGCCTTCTCCAAGTCATTTCCGGCCATGGCAAGCTCTCCCAACATGAACAGACGACCGGCCTTTTTAATACCGGCTTCGACCTTCTCGATACCCGCCTCCGCGGCTTTCGCCGCTTCA
>JAKSAW010000127.1 GCA_022361455.1 Pseudomonadales bacterium
AAGTATCGCGACCATTTAAAGGCGCGTTAAAGCCCTTGGGAATAAATGAGCATACTATTCCTGCCATTGAAAAATGGTATGAGACGTTTCTAGAGCAATTCAACCAGCACTTGGAAAATTATGACTTCCTGTTAGGTTCGCGCCCCTGTATTGGTGACTTTGCATTAGCTGGCCCTTTGTATGCTCACATGTTGAAAGATCCGGTACCTGGTGAGCATTTGCAAAGGGTTGCACCTTTAGTGGTTGATTGGATTGAGCGTATTAATGCTTACCCGCAAGCAGAGCGAGCATTTTTAGAGAATGATGCTATTCCAGTAACGCTGGAGCCTATGCTGAAACATTTATTTAAAGAGCTTTGGCCTTTGCTAGAAGATACGGCTAGTCGATTGCCTGAATGGATACAGCAGCATCCGGAAAAAGCTACTATCTCGAGAGTGATTGGTGAGCATCAATTAAGAATTGGTGAAGCACAAGCCTCGCGATTAGTTTATCCCTATTCTCAATGGATGATGCAGCGCCCCCTAAACGTATACAGCAATGTTAGTGCTGGAGATAAGCAGGTAGTGGATGATTTTCTTAAATCAGTCAATGGTTATGACGGATTTCAATTTCGTATACCGCAGCCTGTTAAACGTCGTAGTAACAAATTAATAGCCGCTTGATTGTGAATGGAGGAAAAACGATGAAAGGTATCGTTGTAATTACTGGTTGTTCGAGTGGTATAGGTTTCGCTTTAGCAAAAGCGTTTCATCAACAGAATTACAGAGTTATTGCCACAGCACGTAAATTGGAATCGTTGGAGTCTCTTCGGGTATTGGGTTGTACTGTAAAGAGCTTAGATGTGAATAGTGAGCAAAGTCGCTTGGAGCTTGCTCAAAGTATCTCTGAAGAGTTTGGTTATGTTGATATCTTGGTGAACAATGCTGGTATTTCTTCAATGGGCCCCATGGTGGAAATGCCATTGGATAAATTACGTCATCAATTCGAAACCAATGTGTTTTCACCGGTAATGTTAATACAGGCAATGTTGCCATTATTGGAGAGGTCGCAACAAGCAACCATTGTTAATGTGGGTAGTATTTCAGCAACGTTAGTTACCCCGTTTGCGGGGGCGTATTGTGCAAGTAAGGCTGCCATTAACAATATTTCCGAAGCGTTGCGCTTGGAATTGGCGCCATTGGGTATTCGGGTAATTGCAGTACAACCTGGAGCGATACAATCGAATTTTGGAGATGCCGCTAGTGCCGGTATATCTGAATGGTTATCGGAAAATTCCCGTTATGCGGCCATAAAAAAAGGTATTTATGCGCGGGCACAAGCCTCTCAGAAAAACGCGACGCCTGCTAACGAATTCGCTGAACGATTAGTGGCTGAGCTTAACCAAGCGCCTGCTTCGGTTATGCATATTGGTAAAGGTAGCCGTTTACTTCCGATAGTTGCTAAATGGTTGCCTGAAAAAATGCGTACCAAAATCCTTTCTAGAAAGTTTAATCTTGATGGGCTTCGGATTCACTCGATTTAAGGTCTATATCAGAAAGGTTATGATGTTTTAGGTCAATGGACTCTATATCGCCATTAGGTTTTATTAGTGTCCCCCATACTCTATGGCTAGCTTGATGGTCGGACTTGCTAAACGTGAGCAGGCTGCCGATGCCCAAGTCAAGTTCGTTAATACTTTCCAAAGCATCTACTAAAGAATCGCTGTTTACATAGCGCCCAGCACGTTTTAATCCTTCGGTGAACAGCTTGGCTGTGATGTAGCCCTCTAAAGAAACAAAGTCAGGAGATTCTGCGGGAAAATAGGTTTCCATAGCCTCACGATAGTCAATTACTAAACTGGCGTGTGAAGTGTAAAGTGGAACTGTTTGTGTGACTAAAATTCCGTGACCAATGTTTGTCTCGCTTTCTACCAAGGTTTCCGCAAGTGCATGAGTGCCCACAAATGAAACATTGGCAATTTCACCATCGAAACCGATTTTCTGAATTGCTTTGGTGAAAGCGGCGCTGGTTGCATAGGTACCAATAATAATGAAGGCATTGATGTTTTCTAAATGAGGAATAAATGCTTCGACTCCGGTTCTAATATTAGTGGAGTTTCTTTCATAGGTTCCTTTTTTAATGATGCTGGGGTCTACATCATAGTCATCTAAGGCGGAGATCACTCCTGACAGTCCGTCTCTACCATAACCATCATTTTGATAAAATACTGCAATTGTTTCTGGTTGGATTTTTTTTACGCGCACAAAGTAATGAATGATAGCAGCGGTTTCTTCGGCATAGCTGGCGCGATAATTAAACACATAACGATCTGGTGGATCGTTGCGGAGTAAGTTCGCGCCAGAGAATGTGCCAAAGACAATGGTTTTATCATCTAAGGCTTTGGGAATAATCACTGAGGCGGTAGGCGTACCAACATTACCAATCATGGCAAAAACGCCATCATTTTTATCAAAAAATGTATCTAGATTTTTGCTAGCTTTAACTGGCTCGTAGCCATCGTCTAGCGCATGCAACACAATCTGCCTGCCGGCAATGCCTCCCTTTTCATTGAGCTTTTTAAAATAAGTTTCTATTCCCATGCGCATGGAGCGGCCAAGCTCCTTAGCACTACCACTAAAGGCTGCACTCATGCCAATATTGATTTCTTCTGTTGTAATGCCTCTAGGTGGTTGGTAGTTGTGTACTAATTCCATCCAGGCGTCCATTGCTCCATGGCGAGCTGGTGCATAGAGCGCGGTTGCTGTACTAAGTAGCAACAGGATAATGATCGGTATCGCCAACCATTTCTTTTTGCTGCTTTTCTTTGCAGTCACACCAGTGACTGGAGGGCTTGGAGCTGGTGTGGCAATTGAAGTAGTAGAAGTTACTTGGCTATCGGGTTCCACCACCGGCATCTTGGGTGGTGCTATCTGAGTGTCGGTTGGCGTATGCTTTTGTATGCTTGTTAATGTGACCGGTTGCACTAAGCCAGCGGTTGGTAATCCATCGGCCGGGATATTATCGTTATGGGGGGTGGGTTCCGTATTTGCTGGTGCAGTCTCGTTTTCAATAATGGCCTGCTTCTCACAATAAGCTTTCGCTCCTGCAGTATTAAATAGTTTCACAAAACGATCTGCGTCTTTTTTGACGAGTCCTTTGCGAACAATAATACGTTTGCCACTGAACAGCACATCAACCTGTTTTGCTTTTAGGTTGAGTGCGCTTGCTAACCGAGCTTTTGTTTCTGCTTCTTCGCCGGTAGTAAGGTATTCTCCTTTAAAAACCACTTGAAATGTGGATTTTGCAATTTCGGTGGGGCTCGGTTCGGTGTCGCCGCGTTGCAATTTTTGATGTGCTTGTGCGTGCTCGAGTATATCTTGCCAGAGTGATTTAACGTCCTTGTAGCGCAAGCGTTTGTCCACAGCCATGGCTTTTTGGATCACTGGGTTTAGATTTAGGCAGTCCTCATGGCGACAGTTCTCTTTGGTAAGGGTGGGTGTTTCTCCGGATAGTTGTTGGCGCATAATGATTTCACGGCTGACACCATTGAAAGGCCGTTCGCCGGTGGCCACAAAATACATTAGAGCACCCAGTGCGTAGATATCGGCTCGCGCATCTAGCTCGCCACCTTCGATCTGCTCTGGTGCTAAATAACCGGGGGTGCCCATTACCATACCCATTTGAGTATGTTCTAGATCTTTTTCGTCCAGCGGCTTACTGATGCCAAAGTCCAAGACTTTGGCGACGGTGGTGTCTCCAGAAAGCTCTGCCACCATAACGTTGTTGGGTTTTAAATCGCGATGGACAATGTTTAATTGATGGGCAGCATAGATGCCATTACAGATCTGCTCCATTAGCCACACGATTCTGGCTAAGTTAAATGCCCCGCCTTCGGCAACAATATCACCAAGTACTTGCCCCTTAAGGTATTCCATTGCCAGAAACACCACGTTGTCGTCGGCTTCACCAAAATCCACCACACTCACAACATTAGGGTGATTGATTTGGCTATTGATTCGGGCTTCCCTCAGGAACAGGTCTATGAATGCCTTATCGTAAAAATTGGGGCGGAGAACTTTGAGGACAACGTTGCGATCAAGTGAAATCTGCTTCGCCAGATACACCATGCCCATGCCGCCATCAGCCAGTGCGCGTTCGATAACATATGATTCTTTAAGGGTTTTTCCAATCAGCGGATCGCTCATGGCACGGCCTAAAGTTGTTGGACTCTCTACTATAGCCTAGCTCAGAAAAGGCGCGGCATCCTGAGGGAGCTCATACTTTGACTATACTTCTGTAAATCACTCAAATTCTAGAGAAAATAAGCCAAAAGGAGCCAATTGGCATGGCTAAGAAAGTGCTTATATTGGAAGACTCGAAATCCTTCGCCGCGTTGTTGGCAACCACCTTAAAGCAACGTCAGGGTTACGAGTCAGAGATCGCTGCCAGTTTGCAAGCAGGTGAGGCCATTTTAAAGGAACGAAGCGCCAGCTTTTTTGCTGTCATTGTTGATCTAAATTTACCCGATGCTCCCCATGGTGAAGCGGTGGACATGGTGAATGAATATCACTTGCCAAATATTGTTTTTACTGGGCAGTTAAGTGAAGGCTTACGCGAAGATATTTTAGCTAAGGGTGTATCAGATTATGTACTGAAGTCGGGTCAATACAATATCGATTATGTCGTCGACACTATTCGCCGTTTTGAACTTAACAAAGAAGTCAAAGTGTTGGTGGTTGATGATTCTAGAATTGCCCGCAAGCAGATGACGCGTTTGCTAGAGAGCCAATGCTATCAAGTCCTCGATGCCGAGTCGGGATTGGTTGCATTAAATATGCTTGAAGAAAATCCTGGGATCAGTTTAGTGATTACCGATTGCCATATGGAGGGTATGGATGGCTTTGAGTTAACGCAAAAGTTACGGGAAACCTATCCCAAAGAAGAAATGTCTATTATTGGTGTTTCATCCCAGAGTGGTAGCTCAATTTCAGCTCAGTTTATCAAAAGCGGCGCCAACGATTTTATTGTTAAGCCCTTTATCCAAGAAGAATTTAATTGCCGCGTCAATCAGAATGCAGAAACCTTAGCCAACTTCGCCCATTTAAAAGCTCTCAATGCGCAAAAAAACTTTTTAATGGGAATGGCTGCCCACGATATTCGCAATCCGTTAGGCATTATTAGCAAAGTGGTTAAACGTATCGTAACCACTCAGCCGGAGCGCGAGAAATTAAACGAATATATGGATATGGTTGATCGTAGTTGCGACGGGCTATTGAATTTGCTTGGCGAGATTCTCGATTTGTCGCGTTTGGAAAGCAAAGATGTGATTCTGGACAAAGGCGACTTTCATTTGGCCGATATTCTCAAAGAGAGAGTGGAACTTGCGGCAACACATGCCAACGAGAAGAAAATAACATTAGATGTGGCTTTGGCGGCTAACCCGGTGGTTAGCTGTGACGGTAAGCGCATTGCCCAGGTTATTGATAATTTGTTGTCCAATGCCCTTAAGTTTTCCCCCAATGGAAGTGCGGTCAATGTTCAATTGGTGGCCGCCGAAAATGAGGTGCGGCTGAATATCATTGATCAAGGGCCCGGTGTAAAAACAGATGAAGAAGGCATGCTGTTTGGTGCTTTTGCCCAGTTGAGCGCCAAGCCTACTGGAGGGGAAAGCAGTTCGGGTCTTGGATTGGCTATCTGTAAGAGTATTGTTGCGGCCCATGGCGGAGAAGTTGGCTATGAACGCCTCGAGGCAGGAAGCTGCTTCTATTTTCAGTTGCCGCTGTAACTTTCTGATAAATATATGATTATTGTTTGTTTTAGGGTGCTGTAGTTACAGCTTTTACCTCCTGCATCTTGCCGTTTTGTCGCGCCAGCCAATGTATCCTGTGTCATTGGGTATATGGTTTCTATGCAGTTCGATTCAGTCCTCATTCTCTCATTCATTACATAGTCCGAAAGAAGGATGAGCAGCGGCGTTTAATCCCATAATATCCATCATCGAATAGCTGTTTTTCGGGTACATATTCTGTTACACCCGGGCTTAAAACGTTGAGTGATGGTGCAGACTTTGGGGTTTCCTAATAGTACAATCCGGTCTCTGTCCATGGGGTAGACCTTTTTATGACAATCCAGGGATGCGATTGATTTAGCTAAAACACGCCTTTCCCGAACTGCGACCAACGTTTCAATAAAAACAACAAGGGGGATACATGGGAATGAGAGTTAAGGTTCTTTTTTTTGCTGCATTTTTAACAGCGCTTTTAAGTGGCTGTAGCCAACATCTAATGCGCGATACGGTTGCTAGTGGCATGGTTGATTTCAATTATGATTATGCCTCGCCTTGGTTTATGTCTTCCGAAGATGCTGATGTGATGTGTGCCATGGGAGAGGGCATGGGCGGTATGATTTACCCAATGGGCCCTAATGTTGATCCTTTGATCCCCATGTTAAGCCTGTCAGCGGGCATGTGTGCTGACGAGAAAAGCAAAGAAGAAGAAATGCGCTACATAAGAGCTATGCGTCGCAACGATATCGAAGCTGCTCAAGATGCTCGTACCCAGCAAAAACGCTGGTTATCTCTAGCCGCTCAACGCCAGTATTTTGGTTACCAAGCAATGGTTCGCGCCTATGGTGAGCCTGGTGGCGAGTGTCCAATGTTCAAAGACAAAAATAACGAAATGAGCTACCTGTTCGGGTTGCTTGTTGGTCTGCAAGCTTTCCAATCTGATTTTGCTACTGGCGGTCACGTCGGTGTGCCCACAGATACCGTATCAAAAGTGATTGGCGGTATTAAATGCCTAGATAGTGATGAATATTGGGGGCTACCGGATGCAGTGTCTTCAATGACTGAGATTATGTTAGCTGCAGCTGGGGATGATCAAGAGACCTTGGAAAAGGGTTACGCGAAGCTTGCCAAGGCTGCCAAAGTTGGGGAGCAAAACGGCGTTCGTATGGTCCAAGCGTTGCAAGCACAGCTATATGCTATGCAAAGCAAGCCGGAAAAAGCGAAGCAAATCATTCGAGACCATGTCGCTAGCACTAAACGTACGGCGCCAAATCCTGATTACAAATTAATGGATTTAATGGCAACTCGAACCATTCGTTATATATCCGATAAGTTATGGACCCAAGCAACGGGTCAACGCACGCCGTATGGCAAACTAGGCACATTCTGGGATGATAAGCCAAAACTTGAAAGCGGTTTAGATATCGACGACCTGTTGTAAGGCGTCTGAGATGTTAAAGGAATAGGTGAAAATAATGAAAATACTTAGCAAAACAAAAAAAGTATTGGCAGGGGTCGCTGCTAGCTTGGCCATGGTTGGTGCAGCTCAAGCAGTAGATCTCAAGCCAGTAAAAATGTGCGCCTTTATGTTGATGGGTGAGGGTGGCCCTGAGCATCAGTTGTTAGCAGACTATCAAGCGGCTGCTCTAAACTGGGGTGTTAAGATCGAGCTTAAGTCTTACATGAACGAGAATATCGTTGTGGAAGAACTTAAAGCCGGTGTTTGCGACATCGCCAACATGACTGATATGCAGGCTCGTAACTTTAATAAGTTCACCGGTACTTTAGGTTCACCTGGCGCTATTCCCACTTACGATCACTTAAAAATGGTTTTGCAAACCCTAGCGAAACCTTCTGCTGCAAAGTATATGAAGCAGGGTGATTTCGAAGTCGTGGGTATTCAAACTGGCGGTGCTGTTTTCCTTTATACCAATGATCGTAATATCCAAAGCATGTCCGATTTAGCGGGCAAGAAAATGGGTATTTTAGAAAGCATGCCAGAAATGCGTCAGATCGTATCTGACATGGGTATGACACCTGTTTCCTCCACGGTAACTAATATTTTCCAGAAGTTTAATAACGGTGTTATCGATGTAACCGGTGGCCCAGCCATTGTTTACGATATGATGGAACTTTATAAAGGTATGGAGCCCAATGGCGGTATCTTGGAAGCGCCTTTGGTTCAAGCGAATTATCAATTCGTTGGTCGTTCCAGTAAGTTGCCAGAAGGCTTTGCGCAAAAGTCTCGTGAGTATTTTGCAGGTAACTTTGATACCAGTGTTGAGTTTATCAGAGAAGCAGAACTTAAAATTCCAAAGAAATGGTGGATTCCAATTCCTAAAGAAAGAGAGCCAGAGCTTCATGCGCAAACTCTTAAGGTGCGTTTAGCTTTCCGCGACCAAGGGGTTTATGATCCAAAAATGTTGACGCTGCTGCGCAAGATTCGCTGTAAGAAAGAACCTACGCGCGCGGAGTGTACATCCAAAAACGCTGAGTAAATCTCAGTATCAAGGCACAAATAATTGGGGTTATTTGTGCCTTTTTATTACTTCATGTTTTTTATTGTTTTGTCCCTGCATTGTTGATGCAAGGTTTGATTATTTTTGTTGTGTAAAATTTTAGGTGGTGGGTTGTGAGTAAGGCTGCTTCAGATTCAAATACCGTGAGCATACCGCTAAGTGAGCGGGCTCCAATCTTGATTATCTTAATGTTGTTGATCTTTCTTATCTTTGCGCGTACGGGTGAAAACCTCCATGGCCAAATGACTAAGTTAGGTGAGCACCTTTGGGAAGACTATTTTTCCTTACGATCCGATCCGCCCACGCCTACCTGTGATCCTAATTTCGATATTGAAAAACGCTTGGATGAGCTAGAAGCAGAGTCATCCGGCGGCGACGATTTCGATTTAATGCTCGATGATGGTTTTGATCGTGAAGCTTCCAGGGTATCGCTAGAAAGTCAGAAGAAGCTATGTGTTCAGGAATATGCGCAAGCAGAAGATATTAGAAGTAAGACCACTCCAGCAGTAAAAGCATTCCGTGGCTTTGAGCATCAGCTAGCCCAAGCGAGTATATTTGCGACAGCGCAACAGCAAATGTTTTTATTAATACTGTTGTTTGTTGCTGCTGCTGTAGCAACTCTAGAGAGGCATCATATTGCCTTCCGACCCAAAATCTCATTGCTAGATTATCGCGTGTCGTTATCTTTGCAGTTATTGGTTAATGGTTTGTTAGCTTTTTCAGCTTGGATGTTTAGGGAGACGGCGTTTAACTCTAGTATCGAGGCTGGTAATCCTGGTTTGATCAATGGCATTACTTTCGGTTCTACCGCATTAGCGCTGATTAGCCTCTACCAGCGTTTTAATATCCCCAAAGACGCAGAACCTGGCGGCACAATCCTTAGAGCATTGTTATCTGTGCCCCTGTATACCATCGCCATGTTGATTTTCTGCTTCATTATATTTGTGGTGCAGGTTCATCCCGCAGGATTGGCAATTTACTTTAGTGCCTTCTTTGAAAACTCGGGCACTTATTTAGATGTGGCCTTATATCTATGGGCAGGTATGTTGTTAAAGCAAACTCAATTGGGTGAGCGCGTATTTAGCTTATTCACTCCTTGGAAATTGCCACCTGAATTGCTGGCCTGTGTGGCTGTTGTGGTTATGGCAGTGCCAACTGCTTATACTGGTGCCTCTTCGATTATTATCTTGGCGATGGGTGTTGTTGTTTATAGAGAGCTTCGTAAAGTAGGTACTCGACGCCAACTAGCGTTAGCGACCACGGCAATGAGTGGTAGCTCTGGTATTGTATTAAAGCCCTGTTTGTTAGTGGTTATTATCTCTATTCTCAATAAAGAAGTGGTAACCGACGACTTGTTCTATTGGGGTATCAGAGTCTTTATCTTAACGGCGATAGTCTTTTCTTTTTACGCCTTTATTACCAAAAGAGATCCAATCAAGATTGCGCCTGCTGGCGAGGCCATGAGCGAGTCGTTGGCAAACTTTAAAGCGCTCGTGCCTTACATTCTTACTTTTGTTGTAATGATGGTGTTCTACGCGTTTGCATTAGATGCCTACATGGATCAGTTCTCTGCACCTATTATTTTGCCTGTGCTTATTATCGCAGTGATATTTTTTGAGAGAATGATCAGTAAAGCTAAGCCTATCTATCATGATCCAGAGCGTATGGATGGTGTTAAAGCTTCGTTAACTAAATCGATGAGTGATGCTTCTGTACATATTGGCGCGTTGTTAATGCTGATGGCGACATTCCACATTATGACAGGTTTAGGCGGCAAATCTGTATCGCCTACCTTCCTGCAGGATATGGGATCTATCTATGCAGTAATGGGCTGCTTGGTAGTGATGTTCGTTCTAATTGGTATGTTTATGGAATCCATGGCAGCGGTTGGCATGGTGTCGCTAATGATTGCTCCGATTGCTTACCAGCAAGGCGTTGATCCGATTCACTTCTGGATGACCTGCTTAGTGGCTTTAGAGCTTGGCTATCTATCACCACCGGTGGCCTTAAGTCATATCTTTACTCGCCAAGTCGTCGGTGAGGAAGAAGCCGCATTGGCAGCGCAAGAAGGGGATACTTTCTACTATCGTCATGAGCGTATCTTGTTGCCATTGATGGTAATGGGTACCACCTTGATGTTGGTAGCGTTTGGCCCGTTAATCATTGGCTACAACTAAATCGGACCTATCAAATCTTCGCCACCCAATGGTTGGGTTGGGTGGCGAAGCACCCCGAGTATCGGTTTATATCGCAAACCGTCCACCCCTTCCTGATTATGAAGCTTTGGCAGAATTTCGCTCGATGCTATCTGGTGAGATTGCTTTTATAGCATCTGAAACCGGTAATCATTGG
>JAKSAW010000129.1 GCA_022361455.1 Pseudomonadales bacterium
GGCTTTGCAGATAGTCACTGATCAGTTTGTTGCACTGAGAACAGAATTCCACCTTTGTGATCTGCCTGGTGCGGATATGGCTTACCAGGTGATTCGTAAGGATTTGCCTGTAGAGATGGATGTGGAGGACGTGTCTGAGATCATAGCTGGAGCAGATAATGGTACAGCTATAGGTGTCGAGGATCGCCAAGCGTTTCTTAAGCCTACTTATGAAGAGTGGGTTTATCGTTCCTATAACGTGATGAAAGATCCATTGATTGTTTTCCGTTTGTTAAAAGCCGCGGATGATCATTATTTTTACCTGTTCCGTGGCCATCATATTGCGGTTGATGGTATCGCTGGTCGCTCTTTGTTGGATAAGACGTTGGAAGTTTACCTAGCGCTAGAACATCAAAATTCATTGCCAAACTATGAAGATCGTTATCCTGAATACGTCACGCTTCATAATGACAAAATGGATAAGCCGGAAGCTGAAGCCTTCTGGCGTTCTGAGTTAGAAACAGTAGAGCCTTTAGACTTCTCCAAGCCGCCACTGTTCGAAGATGATCAACAATATCATGTTTTGTATCATGGCCTAAGTGAGGATAAAACCAAGCAGATTAAGCAGTACTGTCGCAAACAAAAGATACATCCATCAATCTATTTTCGTTATTTAGCAGCGGTGATGTTGGATACTTATTGTCGTGCGGAAAATGATTTTGTTGTCTACGAAATTCAATCAGGCCGTAGTTCTGGTCATGAAGATGCGTTAGGCGTGTACTATCAGCAAGTGCCATATCATTATGAAAAGGCGCTGTTTGAGAAGACAGCGGCACCTCAGGATTTCTACAAGCAGCAGAAAGTCTATCGCAAAAAAATACGTCATCAGCTCGATGTGTCATTAGCGTTGCAGGATCAGATTGCTGGACATGGACGTATTGGTTTCCAATACAACTATTTTAACTTTATCCAGGATGTTCCTTTTGGTGATTTGGCGGCAACACCAGATGTTCAGTCATCCCATGTAGAAAATTCTGTACAGGTATTTATCAAAGAGTTTGATAATACCTTTAATCTAGAGCTATGGATGGATGGCAAAGTTTTTATACCTTTAGACTTTTTGCCAAGAATGGAACAGTTATCGGATCAATTGAGTAGCGGCGAATTAGCGAGCGTTGCTGAGTTCGATTTCTTATTACCCAATGAAAAAGAGCTTTATAAGAACTGGAATAGTGCTTCGTCCGATCTGCCAAACTACGCAACGGTAGTGCAGGGTTTTGAGCAGCAGGTAGTCGCGGCACCTGACGCACTGGCGGTTAAATGTGGCGAGCAAAGTCTTAGCTATCAAGAGCTGAATACTAAAGCAAATCAACTAGCGCACTGGTTACAGTCAAAAGGCGTTGGGCGTGGTGACTTTGTTGCCATTTGCTTAGATCGTTCCGTTGAAATGCTGATTGCATTATGGGGAAGCTTAAAAGCTGGCGCCTGTTATGTGCCGATTGAATCGAATTATCCTCAAGAGCGTATTCGCTATATGCTCGAGGATTCAGGTGCAAAAACGGTATTAACTCAAGCATGCTTAGCAGAGCGCTTTAGTGATATCGAGATTGAACCCTTATTGATGGATGAAGCTAAAGAGCTACTTAGTCAGCAATCACCAGATAATCTAGCGCTTTCTCTAACGGGCGATGATCCTATTTATGTCATTTACACCTCAGGCTCAACGGGTCAACCGAAAGGGGCGCAAGTCACTCATAAAGGTGAATTGAATCTTCAGCACTGGTATATCAAGCGGAATCAGCTGTCTGATAAAGATCGCTTGCTTATTATCAGTGCTTTTGGTTTTGATCTAACACAAAAGAACTTCTATGCGCCGCTGTTGAGCGGTGGAGCTGTCGTTCTTCCAAATGTAGAGGGTTATGATCCTGCGGCATTCCGTCAATCAATCGAGCATGAACAGATTACCTTATTAAATTGTGCTCCCAGTGCTTTCTATCCCATTGTAGAGGCTTGCACCGAAGGTTTTGAGCCTCTAAAAAGCTTGAAGTTTGTATGGCTGGGTGGTGAGCCCATTCGCATGGAGGCGTTGCAAGATTGGTATTCACAAAATGAAACGATCTTGGTTAATAGCTACGGCCCGACGGAATGTACCGATGTTGTCGCTGCTTACGATGTGCCAAAAGAATATACAGATGGTGATCCTATTCCTGTTGGCGGTGCAATTGATAATACGCAACTCTATATACTCAACAACAACGACCAACTATGTCCTCCTGGCATTGTCGGTGAGATCTGTATTAGCGGTGTGTGTGTAGGTAACGGCTATCTCAATAAGCCTGAGTTAACGGAAGCAGCTTTCATTGATCATCCGGTTGCTGATGCCATTGGTTCGAAGTTATATCGAACCGGCGATTTAGGTCGATATTTACCAGATGGCACCATTGAATATATGGGGCGCAAAGATTTCCAAGTGAAATTACGTGGTCTACGTATTGAGCTTGGGGAAATTGAGTTTGCCTTGACTCAGCTTGAAGGAGTCAAAGATGGTTTAGTGTTGGTGAGTGGCGAGCAGCTAATTGCTTATGTGGTTAGTAGCGAATCGGAAGGGCCTAAGGGATGGCGAGAAAAACTAGCTAATTACTTGCCTGAGTATATGGTGCCAGGGTATTTGATCGTGTTGAGCGAATGGCCGTTAACACCTAATGGCAAAGTTGATCGCAAAGCACTACCTGAGCCAGATCAAACGCAGCGAAAGGTGCCTTATGTTGCACCACGTAATGATATCGAAGCTACTGTTGCGGAAATTTGGTCACAAGTTTTAAACGTTGAAGAAGTGGGAGTGGATGACAACTTCTTTGATCTTGGCGGTCACTCGTTACTCGCCACTCAAATAGCGTCTAGGATTCGTCGCGATTTGAATATTGAGATTCAAATGCGTGATTTGTTAGGTGAGCCAACCGTAGCCTCTGTGGCCGAGCTGCTCATGTCGATGGATGCGAAGAAAGATTCTCGTGCCCCCATCAAGCCTTGTGGATTAACCGAAGATATTCCGTTGTCCTTGGGGCAGCAACGACTGTGGTTCTTTGAACAAATGAATCCAGACTCCGTGGCAAACAATATGCCAGCCGCGGTGCGCTTAAAAGGCAAGTTAAACCTACCTGCCATTAAAGCTGCCTTTATGGAATTGAGTCATCGTCATGCTGCATTGAGAACTGTTTTCTATATGGGAGCGGATGGTGAACCCAAGCAAAAGATACTAACCGATGCGACGCCGTTAATTAGTATTATTGATCTTTCTGATGAGACTGATGAAACCAAAAAAGAACAATCAGTGATGGAGCGTGTTGCTGCGGATAGGGCTACTGGATTTGATTTAACAACCGGTCCCTTGTTGCGTGCCCAGTTAATACAAGTCGGTGAGAAAGACGGTGTTCCTGAATCAGTGCTCACCATTTGTATGCACCACATTATCTCCGATGGTTTTTCTGTCAGCATTTTATTACAGGAGCTAACTACCCTCTATTACGTGTTTGCAAATCAAATGCCATCGCCGTTAAAACCATTGGCGGTTCAATACACCGATTTTGCAGTATGGCAGCGTACCTATTTGCAAGGAGATGTTTTAGAAAGTCAATTGAATTATTGGGATGAGAAATTAAAGAATCCTCCTAAGCTTTCCACGTTCCCAACGGATATGCCAAGGCCCGATGTGCAAACCACCAACGGAGCCAACTTCAATTTTGAATTTGATGAAGCATTCGCCGGTAAATTACAGCATTTCTGCCGTGAGCAAGGTTTAACACCCTTTATGTTCACCTTCTCGGTGTGGAGTATGTTGTTGTCTCGCTACAACGGCCAGGAAGATCTTTGTATTGGAATTCCAACTGCAGGTCGACATGTCCCAGAGTTGGAGCCGCTCATTGGTTTCTTTATCAACAGTATGATTCTTCGCCCTGATTTAACAGGTAATCCATCGGCGTCCGAGTTTCTCA
>JAKSAW010000620.1 GCA_022361455.1 Pseudomonadales bacterium
CTTGGAAAAAGTATCGATGTTCGTTTATCAACATTGCCGGTTCCTTATGGCGAATGTGTGGTTATGCGTTTGCTCGACCAAAGCCAAGGAATGATGTCTATCGATCGTCTCGGTATGCCATCGCAGGTTGCTTCTCGCTTTGAAACTTTAATTAAACGACCCCATGGAATGGTGCTTGTTACTGGTCCAACGGGTAGCGGTAAAACCACCACGTTATACTCGGCGTTGAATGTACTAAACGTACCTGAAAAGAAAATCATAACTGCGGAAGATCCTATCGAATATCGTTTACCTCGTATAACGCAAGTGCAGGTACTAGCAAAGATTGGACTGACCTTTGGAAATGTATTAAGGACCGCATTACGCCAGGACCCCGATATCATTCTTATTGGGGAAATGCGTGACCATGAAACAGCAGAAATAGGTTTAAAAGCTGCAATGACAGGTCACATGGTGTTATCAACACTACATACCAATGATTCAATTTCTACCGCAATGCGTTTAATCGATATGGGTTGTGATGCTTTCTTAGTGGCATCTTCTTTACGAGCGGTAATAGCTCAAAGGTTGGTGCGACGGGTATGCGATTATTGTAAACAACCTTATGAGTTGTCACCACAGGAAGCGACTTGGTTGTCTCATATCGATTCTACTGCCTTGGAAGCGAATTTTATCAAGGGAACTGGTTGTCACCAGTGTAACAACACGGGTTATTCTGGCCGTATCGGTGTTTATGAATTGTTGGAATTGGATGAGCCTATGTTGCAAGCATTGAGACGAAATAGTGCTGCAGAGTTTACGGATGCTGCTCATCAAAACCCTTATTTTAGAACTCTAGCGCAGTGTGCGTTGGATTATGCGAAACAGGGCATTACCTCTGTGCATGAAGTCTTTAAGATTTCTGCTTCGCTTGATGATCGTGCTGCTCCATCCGAGTAGTTTCGACAAGGTTTAATGTAATCAATGGCTAATTACGCATACAAAGGTCGGACTAAAGCCGGTGAGCTTGTGACCGGTGAATTGGATGCCGCTAACGTAGAAGCAGTTGCACGACAGCTTCAGGCGCAATTGATTTTGCCCGTTGAAATTAAAGAAGCCATTGAAAAGAAAAGCAGTGACATTGATCTGTCAAAGCTACTGCCGCCGCCAAAGATCGAACTAGATGACATGGTGATGTTTTGTCGTCAAATGAAAGCATTGGCAAAAGCGGGCATCCCTATTATTCAAGCGATTAATGGTCTGGCTGAACATAGCAAGTCTGAGCGTTTAAAAGAAGCTTTGCATGATATTGTTACGCGGCTACAAATGGGTAATAGCTTAGCGGCAGCGTTAGGGACTCACCCTAAGATCTTTTCAACACTATTTGTATCTTTAATACATGTTGGGGAGAGTACCGGTAAGTTAGATGATGCTTTCGATAAGCTAGTTCATCACTTAGAGCTTGAAAGAGAAACTAAGAATCGAATTAGTCAGGCAGTTCGTTATCCTCTCATGGTGATGGGCGCTATGTTTGTCGCAATGATGATTGTGAATATGTTTGTTATCCCGCAGTTTGCAGGAGTTTTCGAAAAGCTGGGTGCTGAGCTTCCGTTGCCAACTAAAATATTAATGATGACCTCAGAATTCACTGTAAATTATTGGTGGTTAATTCTAATAGTGGTAGTAGGCAGTATTTTTAGCTTTATTCGTTATATAAAAACGGAGCAAGGACAACTTTGGTGGGATCAAAAGAAATTAAGGCTTCCCATTATTGGCAAAATATTCGAAAAATCGGCTTTATCTAGGTTCACTCGATCCTTTGCCATGATGTCAGAATCGGGAGTACCCATTTTACAATGTTTGAACATTGTTGGCGGTACAATCGGTAATACTTACATTAGTAGCGCTATTAATGAAATCCGTCGTGGTGTTGAGCATGGTGATACTCTAGCGCGAACTTGTGCAGCCAGTGGAATGTTTACACCATTGATTTTACAGATGATTACGGTGGGTGAGGAAACCGGAAGTTTGGATGCCTTGCTCCATGATGTATCTGATTTTTATGAAGAAGAAATCGATTACGATCTCAAGAAAATGGCTGATGCCATTGAGCCCATTATTCTAGTCTTTCTAGGAATATTGGTGCTTACCTTAGCTCTCGGTATATTCCTGCCGATGTGGGAGCTAGGTGGGGCAATGAAAAGATAAGCGAAGCTGTTATCAGAATTAATTGGTCTATAACGAATTAATATGGTTGTGATAACGTTGTGCTGAGAAATTCGGCTAAGCTTTTATTAGAAGTAATAAATTAGCTTAGGCGATTCGAACTTAGGTATTGATTTTGGTTATTAGCATAGATCAAAGAGATAGAGGCTTTACGTTAATCGAGCTAATCATTGTTATATCAATGATTGCGATCTTAGCTGCCGTTGCTTTGCCACGTTTGATGGATACCCAAGAAAATGCCCACGACGCGACCGTTGCCGGTGTGGGTGGAGCCTTTGCCACTGCTGTTATCATGGTGCGTGCACAGTGGATTGCTAACAACGATGCTCAGGAAATGGATGCTGTATTAGGTTACGGCGTTGATAATGTAGCAACTAGTAGTGACGGTTGGCCTACCGATGCTAGTCAAGGAACCGGATCTAATCATAGTCCGGTGATGTCCAGCGCTGATCGTTGCGTAAGAATATGGCAGGCGCTACTAGTCACCAATGCGCCCAGAGTTTCTAGTTCTGCAGCTGCAGATACGGATTATTTAGCTGATACAAATAATGGCAATTGCCGTTATACCTATCAACGGAATGTTAAGCGACCAGATATTACATATGATGCCAGAACTGGCGAAGTAATTACTGATTTAGATTAAATGCTATTGGTGTGAGGTAACTAGCATGAAACGTCAACAAAGTGGTTTTACATTAATTGAGTTGATCATGGTGATCGTGATCTTAGGTATCTTATCTGCCTTCGCACTTCCAAAGTTTGCAGATCTGAGTACTAATGCGGAATCTGCTGCTGTGTCTGGAGCACAAGCTGCAGTTAAGTCTGCATCCGCTATTGCTCATGCTCAAGCTTTAGTAACAGATACCACCTCAGGTAACATTACCATCGAGGGAACTTCTATAAACTTAGTGAATAGCTATCCAGATTCAGAGACTATAGATCTGGCTGCTAGCATTGCATCTCCCGATTTTACAGTTACTGATACTTCTGCAACTGTGGTAACTATTACCAAAGGTGCATGTAGCTTTACCTATACTGAAGCTGCTTCAGCTGGTGCTGCTCCAACGATATCTGCAGTAACTGGCACAGGTTGTTAGAGTCAACTCCTGCCAAAAAGAGTTTGCTAATACGGGGCGATACAGCCCCGTTATGCGTTATATAGCTATGAGGAACAGCAAAGGCTTTACCTTAATAGAATTAATCTCCGTCATTATTATCCTTGGTATTCTGGCATCAGTAGCTGTCGGCTTGTTCGCAACTAAGGATAACTTTGCGTCGGAAGTTGTTAAGAATCAACTTATCTCTTCACTTCGTTTATCGCAGCAATTAGCCCTTGGTCGTCAGAACTTATCCACTAGTGTTCCAGTTACTTTAATCGTCGGTCAGTCTTCCGGTGATTGGACATTTGATATCTGGGATAGCGCCGCAGCCCTTCCAGGGAATGCGGCATATGACACGGCCAATATTGAAATAGCGAATACCAGCATTCGCGTAACTACCTCCGATTTCTCCAGTGCTTGCTCCGCGATTAGTTCGTCAACTAATTTTAGTGTGAGCTTTGATGGGGATGGTAATCTTTTAAGCGGGGGCAGGGTGCGCTTGTGTGTTATCGGCGATCAAACTTCTCAGGTATGCATTTCATCCTTAGGGTTTGCTTATGAAGGTAGTACATGCCTATGACTAAGAGTAGAAGTCAAGAAAGTGGTGCTACTTTGGTTGAGCTAATTATTACCATCGTGATTCTGAGTGTAGCGCTGCTGGCGGTAGTATCAGTTTATTCGCGAGCGATATCCTCCAGTGCGAATCCAATTATCTATGCAAAGTCTATAGAACTAGGCCAGGCATTCCTTGATGAGATACTTACCAAGAAATTTGATCACAATACGCCTTTAGGCGGAATACCAGCTACCACAGTATTTACTGCTTCGGGTAGCTTTGGGCCCGAAACGGGCGAATCATCTCGCGCGCTTTATAACGATGTCGATGACTTTCATGGCGCTAGCTATTCAACTGTAGAGCTTATTACTGGTGACAATGATGCAGTCAATCAGTACGTAAATTATCAAGTAGATATAGCTGTCAGTTATATCGATACCGCCAATGATTCAACTTTAAGAACAACTGCTTCGCTAACAACACAGTCAATGAAAAGAATTACTGTGACAGTTTCCAATCCTTTAAGCCAACCCTTGACTTTTACCGCATATAAAGGGAATTTTTAAGTAATGGTTAAGAAAGGTATGCGAGGATTCACGCTAGTAGAACTCATTATTGTCATCGTGATAAGCGGTATCATTGCTGCAGGATCTGCAAGGTTTATTGCTTATACGGCCTCGGGTTATGTGGCAACCGCAACCCGCCAAGGTAATGCTGCAATGGGGGTGATTTTGTCGCAAAAGCTAAGCCGAGAATTACGGTCCGCATTGCCTAATAGCGTTCGAACATTTAATAGTGATGAGTGTATTGAATTTGTGCCGGTGTTATCCGCTGATCGATACAGTGTTGCGCCAGTTGCTCCAGCTGCAGCGGCAACCTCTGTAACAGTGGTTAATACAAGCTACAGTCTCAGTGCGTCAGTAACAGAGTATGCTGCGATTTATCCATCTTCTGCAGCGGCAATTTATTCGCCTAGTACGAATACAGCATTAACCAATGCACAAATCAGTGGTATTACTTCGACCACATTAACGCTTGGCGCGAGTCATCAGTTTCCAGCGGATTCTCCGATGCGTAGAGTCTACATAGTGTCAGATCCGGTTTGTTATTGTTTAAATACGGTTTCAGGTATAGAGGGAATATTTCGTTACTCTGGTTATGGATTTGGAGTACGTACAGGTGATTCGATCCCAAGTACTGGGAATCGAAGCTTATTAGTTAACAACGTGGTTGGTAGTTCAGTGGAGTTCGAGGTAACGCCGGCGACTTTAACGCGGAATGCATTAGCTGAATTTGTATTTGAGGTAAATGATGGCGGTGAAGTTTTTCACATAGACCAGGAGGTGCAAATCCGTAATGCACCTTAATAATGGCGTTAGAAAAAGTGCTCCTTCCACTCCTGCAAGAATGACAGGGTTGGGTTTGCCGTTGGCGATCTTTATTATCACTGTCATGGCCTTTATAGCTGTGGCTATTAATGAATTGAGTGAAGCTGGTGCAAAGAGCGCAGGTGTGAATGCGCTTTCAATGCGAGCGTTTTATGCCGCTGAAAGTGGTGCCAACGTGATATTAGCCGCAGCATCGGGTGGGGCTCCTTGTAGTGTGGCGACTACTTTAAACCTAACAACGGGTAATTTCATTGCAGGGTTGTCACAATGTTCCGCAACGGTTACTTGTACACCTGCTGGAACCTTGTATCTAATTAACAGCCGGGGTGTTTGTGGAAACGCTCCCGATACAGCCACACGTATTATTGAGGTAGTTGTGGAATGATTAATAGATGGAACTTATGCGTTGACAAAGCTTCGATGTGACCGCTATGAGAAGCTGGCGGTTTTCATTTAAAGCCATTTTGCTTTTGTTTGCCTTGCATTGCGTGGGGGTAGGTAGTGCTTATGGTTTTAAAATGGAGGCAGGAACCGTCAACTTACCAAGTACCTCCGGGCAATCTCAATTATTTACATTCAGTTTTCAGCAAGTATACGATACTGCGCCGGTAGTCGTTGTATTAATTACATCAGCAGGTGGCGATGCATCGGCACCACGCATTAGCAATGTCACCACCAGTTCTTTTCAATTAGCTCAAATGGAGCCTAATTCTGAAGATGGCCCTCATGCCAGTATGACGGTGAGCTATTTCGCGATTGAACCTGGTGTGAATACTCTGCCAGATGGCACCATCATTGAAGCGGGTACGATTTCCACCAGTGAGCAACAATATAATGGCATACCGTCTGGTGGCAAAGGTTGGGAAGCCGTAAGTTTTTCTTCATCTTTTACTTCACCGGTATTAATTGCTGATATTCAAACCACGGCGAACGAGCCGGGTATTCAACCGCAATCACCTTCCCATCCTTGGTTAACAGTAGCGGTTGATTCATTGGCTGGAAGCGATGCGAATATGGCCCTTGAGCGTAGTGAAGTTTATGACTCAATAGCGGGTGTAAATTATCAGTTTAATAGCCTTGGTTCCAATGAATCCATTGGCTATATCGTGATGGAATCTGGAGTACAAAGTCTCTTCACGGCCACAGGTAATCTTAATGTTCGCTTAGAGTCATTACGCTCTGCGAATGCAGCTGATGGTTGGAGTGATGGATGTGATGCAATTAACTACGCAGGCAGTTATACGTCATCACCGATCGTAGTCGCCCAGAAAATTACTCATCGTGAAGATGATGGTGGTTGGCTTAGGGAATGTTCACGAAACAGTAGTTCAATTCAACTAACCATAGACGAGGATGATGCGCAGGACGGTGAAAGAACTCATGTCAGTGAGGATGTGGGAATAATGCTTTTCTCCTCTAACTTTATTTATGATTCCAATGCTGTAGCTTCCCCCACTAGTGATGACTTAATGTTGGAAGCGGGGAGCCTTTCGTTAAGTCCTAGTCAATTTACGTCAGTTACCTTTCAGCAAGTTTATGAATATCCCCCAGCTGTCTTTGCGCTAGTTGATGATGGTAATACAGAGCCAACCTATGTGCGTATTAGAAATGTGACTACAACAGGATTTGAAGCAGTACCTGTGGAGCCGCCAGACACTGTAGATGCCAGTGATCTTAATAGCACGATTCATTACTTGGCGGTTACCTATGGGAATCACACTTTTCCTGACGGGACCGCTATACAAGTATCCTCAGTGGATATTAGTAACTTTCAAACCAAGTTAAATGGGGGCAGTAGTTGGCTTGGTTTAAATTTCTCATCGGCGTTTTCCAGTACGCCTGCGGTGGTTGCCGGAATACAAACGATGAACAATGAGGCTTCACATACTCCAGGCAGCCCCTCTTTACCCTGGCTGGCAACAGCTATTCGAAATGTGAATGCCAGTGGAATGGATTTAGCCTTAGAGCGGGCTGAGGTAAATTCTGGCACCATTTCTCAAAGTGAGAAAGTGGCATACTTAGCTGTCGTGCCATCAGTGTTGACTACTTTTAAGGATATAAACGGTAGCGATGTTAATGGTGAATTTCTATTAACCCCCGATAGTATTAGGGGGTGGGGAACCTGCGGTGCGGTAAGTTTTTCTGGGAGTTATTCTGCAGCGCCTTTGGTCGTTGGTGCACAGAATAGACGAGATGGTGGTGACGGTGGTTGGCTGCGGCGGTGTAATATCACCTCTACCAATGTGCAATTGGTTGTTGATGAAGATTCCACTAACGATAATGATCGTAATCATACCACTGAGTCAGCTGGGTTAGCGATTTTCTCACAGACATTCGCATCCGATTTTTCCCTCGTCGCTAACTACCATTTGGAAGGTCCAACATGGAATGGAACCGCTGGTGAAGTCGTTGATGTCTCTGGTAGTGGTTTAAATGGCAGCGCTGTTAATGCTGTGCTTGCTCGTCCGGCACAAGTTTGTTACGGCGCGGAGTTTGATGGCGTGCCTGAGTATATATCTATTCCTGATAATAGTACTTTGGATATTGATGAAGAGTTAACGGTAATGGCTTGGGTTAATGCTGATACCTTGCCAACTGGTAGTGACTTAAAAACAATAATCTCTAAAGATGAGAACTTTGAATTTCATTTAGATTCATCTGGTGGAGTTTATTGGTGGTGGAATAATAGTAGTGGTACTAGTCGCTCATTTACTTCAACTAGCACAGTTTCAGCGGGCGCATGGAATCATATCGCGATTGTTTATTCGCGCAGTAATGCCAGGCAATCAATATTTATAAATGGAGTGGAATCGGGATTTACCACTTATAGTTCTGAAAGCTTAATCACTAATTCTGATGATTTGCACATTGGTGGCGATCAGGCATATGTCGGTAGAGAGTTTGATGGCAAGATAGATGAGGTAAAGGTATTCAAAAGAGCATTGAGTGCTGCATCGATTAATATCCATCGCAATCTCACAAGAATTTGTGCGCCTGTGCTTGACCATTACGGTATTCAAACGAATGGCACTGCTATTACCTGCGAAAGCTCCCCGGTAACCATTACGGCATATCGAGTTGATAATAGTACGGTGGCACCCCCTGCGGGAACAACCTTAACGATTAGCACTTCACCCAATGCAGATGCTTGGTCGGTTGATAGTGGCTCTCCACCGCCTGGATCCTTTACTGCTGGAGCAAATGGTTCCGCTACTTACGTTTTTGCTGGCACTGAATCCAGCGTTTTACTATATCTGCAAGAAACTACGGCGACAGCTTCTGGAACTCCGATAAATATTAGTGTTAGCGATGGAACTTATTCAGAAAATCCTTCAAAAGATCAGACTCTTGCTTTCGTTGATTCAGGCTTAATTTTTGATGGTGATACCGGTACTGCGGGAGTGCAATCTATTGCAACTCAAACAGCTGGTCTATCGACCACTATAGGAATACGAGCAGTGCGCACAGATAATAATACTGGAGCTTGTGTTGCTAGAATGACGGGCAGTCAAGATGTCGAGTTTTCCTATGTTTGCATCAATCCAAATAGTTGTGCTCTAACCCAGGGTGTAGCCATTGATGGCACTAGTATCAACGGTGATAGCACTGGCTCTGTTTATCAAACAGTTAATCTTAACTTTAATGGTTCTGGCGAATCTTCTTTTAGTTATGTACATAATGATGCTGGGCAAACTCGATTGCTTGCTCGGAAAAGCTTAACCGCCTCTGGAACTGATCCTGCAATTACGCTGACTGGAACCAGTAATGATTTTGTCACCGTGCCGGCAGGATTCTGTATTGAAGCAACAGAATCAAATAATAGTTGTGCATCTCCATATCAGGATTGTAGCGTCTTTAAAGCAGCGGGAGAAAACTTCACTCTACAAATTTCTGCTGTCACCTATGAATCACCTGGTGAATCAAATAGCCAGTTCTGTTCAGGTACTCATGATAATACTGAGAATTTTCAGTTGTCGAGTATTCCTCTTGAGTTATCATTGACCGCGCCTTCCGGGGGCAGTAATAGTACCTTGGCGGTTACCAGTGTTTCCTTTGGGGCTGGTGATGCGGGTCAGTTAACGATTAACAATCAGCAGATAGAGGATGTCGGAGCCTATACGATTAATTTAAATATCGACTCGGTTAGTTATTTGGGGGAAACACTAGCTGATAGTATTACCGATGTAGTAGGGCGATTCGCACCGGACCATTTACGATTGGTAGCTAATACGCCTGAATTTGAAGACGGGGATAGTAGTTGGAGTTGTAGCTTTACATATCAGGATCAGCCTTTCGAGTTTAGTACAGAACCAGAATTCATATTTACTGGTTACAGTGCTAACAATAATGTTACACAGAATTATGGTGGTGATTTTTGGAAGCACAACTCTACATTATCATCCAGAACCTATGCCAATCAGGCGACGACTTCGGCAACGTTAACACCAGATAGCAGTGGCGCTAGCTATCTTTATTCAGATCAAACTAATTATGATGGAAGTGGCACGTTGACCTTGCTCAACGAAAATTTTACTTACGTCAAAACAAACATGATTCCAGTTGCTAACGATGCAGCTTTTGATGCAGACGTTGATTTGGTGCTTAGCGTTACGGATCTGAGTGATTCTGATTCTATTTGTGTGAAGGCCGATGCTAGTGGAAGCTGCCTAGGTCATACTTTCTCTAATATCGGTGATACTGAAATTAGATATGGCCGTGCAAAAATGGAGAATGCTTATGGCCCTGAAACTGATCGTTTACCGATACCGATGACATTGCAGTATTGGAACGGAACTAGTTTCGTTACAAATGACTTAGATAATTGCACAACATACTCCAGCGACTCTTCAATATTGACATTGGGTAGCTACACTGCAGGGTTGCAATCTGGTGAGACTGATGCAACTGTCGGTGAAGTGGTGGGGGCAGGATCAACTTTCTCTAGCGGTGAATATGGAACAGGTTTCGAGCTGGATCTGATCGCGCCGGGCTTAACAAATACCGGCTCGGTGACGGTACAACATTCTATGGACAAGTGGCTACGCTATGACTGGAATTCCGATGGCGATGTTGATGATACTGAGGACAATCCATCTGGTGTTGCTATATTTGGTCAGTATAGAGGTCACGATAGAGTAATCTACTGGCGAGAGGTCACATACTAAATGATGGGACGATTAATTAATTTAATGTTAATGAAGTGTTGCGCCGGCAAACAGATGCTGTGCGTAATGCTAGCGTTCCTTTGTGCCTCTAATATTTTTGCCGCGACTTATACGATGACGGAGCTAGAAGGGACTGCTCTGGATGTACCTACAAGTTCTACAACTGTTAGCTGGGATAACACAGATACCAGTTACCCCAATGATGATGATCAAACCGTTGTAAATATCGGTTTCACCTTTCGCTTTGCTGCTACTGATTATACCCAAGTGCGAATACATACAAATGGCATTTTGCAATTCGGTGCTAGTACGCGTATGCATCGAGACTATCGCAACGAAAACCTACCTACGAATGATGGTGATAACATTATTTTGGTTTACTGGGATGATCTAGTTGACGATTCCTCAGGGTCGGTGACTTACGGAAATTCCGGAACTGCCCCGAATAGAAAGTTTATTGTTACCTATAATAATGTGCGAGCTTATTCCAATCGTAGTAATCGTTACGATTTTCAAGTGGTTCTCTATGAGAATGGCGATATACGATATCGCTATGACAATAATACCGCTAACGGTCAGAGTGCGACCATTGGTATTGAAGTCGATGATACTGACTACACTCTTTATTCCTACAACACCACCAGTGTCCGAACTGATTTCGACTTGTTATTCAAAAACTCCTTGTTGGGATTACCAACCCCAGTGATTAATTGGCGCTTCGATGAGACAGTTTGGTCCGGTACAGCGGGTGAAGTGGTTGATTCTTCTGGTAACGGATTAAATGGTACAGCATCCGGTGGTGTAACAACGCAAAACTCTAATCCCGCTATTAGTGGAAGCACGGGGACCTGTCGTTATGGCGATTTTGATGGCAATGATGACTTAGTGCAGATACCTGACACTGCGAGCTTGGATCTCGCAACGGCATTTACGATTGGCGTCTGGATTAATATCGATTCCATACCCAGTTCAGGACTCAAGTCGATTCTATCTAAAGATGAAAACTTTGAGTTCCATGTGAATTCCAGTGGACGTATTTATTGGTGGTGGCGGGATAGTGCGGGAACGAGAACATTAACTAGCACAACTTCAGTGACTGCAGGGCAGTGGCATCATATCGTGATACGCTTTCAAGCTGGTCAGCAGGATATATTTATTGACGGTATAAACCGTGGTACCGCCTCTAACGCACTGACACCCACCACCAATAGTGATCCCTTTCAAATAGGCGGTGACCAAGGATTTGGTGGTCGCGAATTTAATGGCTTGATAGACGAAGTTGCTGTGTTTGACACGCCTTTGTCTGACCTACAAATATTAACTTTATTGAACGATACTCATGCTTGTGCTGCAGAGTCTACTTGCTCGGCTAGTTTTCCTGATGGTGCATCGAGTTATAACAGTGGCAGCATTAGCTTTGGATACAATGCACAGTTATTTTTTAGTCCAGATAATGCGCTTGAGTTTAATAGTGTTTCTTTGAATGGCGGCTCAACCGTTTCAAGTTGTGTTACCGCAGATTGTACTGCTAGCAGTAGCTCTGTGCCGGCATTAACTTTACCAACTTTTCCTAGCACTTCCTTTTCGACCGATTTAACTGTCAGTAGTGGTGGAACTGGAACATTAGGTAATGCGGGAACCAATGAATACGATGATGTGCGGGCGCGCAGTAACAGCACTCTAAATGTTAGCTCATCTTATTCTAGTTATTATATGGACACACTACGCCTAGATTCTGGTAGCACGCTCAATTTAGTGGCTGGAGATTATTGGGTTCGTTCTTTAACGGTGAATAGCTCTTCTACTATAACAGTTAGCGGTGGTACTGCGCGATTGTTTGTGCAAAACGACATTTCATTTGGTTCAAGTTCGTTAATTAATTCACCATCCCAGGGTTCTGCTGGTGATTCTTCTGAACTTTTATTTGTAGGCTATGGCGATGTGCGTTTCCGCAGTAATAGTACAACATCAGCGCTTGTGTATGCTGTTGGAGATGCTCGCTTGGATTCTCCGAGTTATGTCTATGGCGCAATTACTGCCGATGATTTTACACTTAATAGCAATGCGCAAATTAGATATCAATCATCTGGCGTATCTCAATTGGATTTCGGTACCTTATGTAATAGTTCCTGTACTTTGGGCAGCTTCAATATCACCCAACCCACTTATGGATTAGCTTGCCCTTCCACTAGAGCGGCCGTTAGTGTTACTGCACTGTGTACAGATGGTTCCACCAAGACTGACTATACCGGCACGGTCGCTCTATCGGGACCCTCAACTAGTACTTTCTATGATGCTGCAACTGGTGGTAGTTCGCTAACAAATTACACCTTTGTGTCTGGGGATTCAGGAGTGCGAACCTTCTACCTATATTTCAATAATGAGAATAGTAATGTGCAAACGACTATCACCGATAGTAGTGCCTCAGTGGCCTCCACTGCTGCCACAGGGACAGATTTTAGAGCTAACGGCCTTTCACTTGCAACTTCCAATACGGTTTGCACTACAACCGGTACAGCGACCTTAACGGCGATCGGACAAACGCAAACAGGTTCTGGTCAAGAGTGTGAAGTGTTGACGGGATTTAGTGGCAATAAAGATTTTGATGTTTGGTTTACTATCGATACGGATAACGATGGATCTGCTGATACTAATCGGACCATGACGGTTGGTAGTGCATCTGTCACCAATAGTTCTGATCCTAATTCAGATAATGTTACCTTAAGTTTTACTAATGGAGTTGCCAGTTTTAACCTTGCGTATGAGGATGTGGGTAGTATTTTATCCCTAAATTTTGAGCATGATGATGCGCCTTATAGTGGCAGTCCCTATTCGGCATTGGTCACTAGTACCAATAGTCTGGTGTTTTATCCATCCAGCTTTTCTTTAAGTGCATCTAGTGGTGGTACAGCACTCAACGCAGCCACCAGTACTGCAACTCCAGTACATGCAGCAGGGCAATCATTTGATTTAAGTATTCAAGCTATATGTAGTGATGCATCGAACGCGGATGACTATGAGCCTTCAGCGAATGCAAACTTCAGAGCGGCTCTAGTAAGAACAGGTCCTACATCCGGTGGCGGTGATGGCCAATTAGAGGTGAAGTCTGGTCCCGTAGATATTACGTCGAGCACCACTCAAACTTTCGCATCGATGGGTATTGATAAATCTGACTTTAGTAACGGTGCTTATAGCTATGCGCAGGCGAATTATTCCGAAGTCGGTTTGATTAGATTGGATATCCAAGACAATAACTACTTCGGAGTTACTTCAATTCCAACAGCTTCTCTTAATATTGGCCGTTTTGTTCCTGACCGTTTTGAAGTGGCGGTTTTGAATGCGGGCACTTTATTAAATGCTTGTGATTCTTCTGCTACTGATTTTACCTATAATGGTGAGTCTTTCGGATTTGACGCAAGCGATTTACCTACCATTACTATTACACCTGAAAACGCGAATGGTGGCACTACTCTGAACTATATTGGCGCTTACAAAAAACTCACTAATAACGAGTTGACGTTTGCTACTACAATTACTTCTTCTAATGCTGGGGTAGACGCATCTAATCTCGCCATTACAGCAAGTTACTCCACAGGATCTCTATCAGATGATAGCAATCCTCACGTATCAGTTTATGAATTTACGAGCACTGATACATTTACTTATACCAGAGTAGCTAATGCCGCAGTTAATCCATTTAATGCATCTTTTAATATTATTTTGTCGGCAATTGATGATGGTGATGGTGGCGATGGAATTGACGGTGGAAGCTTTAGTCTAACTCCTGGCGGAACTATTGTGCAGCGATATGGCCGGCTTAATGTAGAAAATGCTTTTGGGCCTGAAACTGAAGACCTAGGCCAATCAGTGACAACTCAGTACCTAAATGCTGGCAGCTATATTACTAATACCGATGACGATTGCACCCAAATTACGACGGGTATGATTACTATTCCTGGTGGAAGCACCACAAATATTACTGTTGGAGGTGGAACTAGTAATTTAAGCTTTGATGGTACTTTCACAGATGGCGACGGTAACTTTAGTTATTCTGCGCCGGGAGCTGGTAATATAGGAAGTATCAGTATTGACTTTGATCTTTCCTCACGACCCTGGTTGCAATTCGATTGGGATGCCGATGGTAGTGATGATAATCCACCACAAAAAACTGCAGCCTTCGGTCAGTATCGAGGGCACGATCGAGTTATATACTGGCGCGAAGTGACTTATTAGAAAAAGTATACTTTCACTACACTACCTTTTTTTGTGTTGTGAGTGATTCATCGGATGAAAAATCCTGCTGGGGCCCCCTACGTCGTGAAAAGAACAGTGAATTTCCCGCTGATAGTTTAGCTTGATGCTTCGCGTCGGACGCAAGCTCAGCAACATCGTGATGGGAGCGGCAGCGATCAGGATCAGGGTGAATAACCCCTATGGCAAGTGTCAATAAGCTAAAGAAACTGGATTTACCATTGCGATCTTCACTCCATATGCCACCGTTTTTCAGATCCTTCAAATTGTAAAAGTGAGATACTTCTTCAGCAAATAGCGTCAGGATGTTATCGCAGGTTGTCTGCCATGTTTCCTCGGTGAAAATAATAACGAAATCATCGCCTCCAATATGACCTACGAAATCATGATCTACTCTGACTTGAGATGAAGCGATCTGAGCAACGCTTTGAATAACTTCATCTCCATGACTATAGCCATAGACATCGTTGTAGGGTTTGAAATGATTAAGGTCTAGATAAGCAACCCAGAAGCTTTTACGCTTTTCGAGTAATTCATCTATTTGTTCATAAATTGGTACATTTCCTGGTAACTGCGTGAGTGGATTGCAATAGCGAGCATTTTTGAGTTGTTGATCGGTAATACGTTTTAGTAATTCCCTTGGGTTACCAACACCGATATAACGACCTTCATCGGTGATAATGAAATCCTGGCTTAGGTCGTAGTCTAGATTGTCTGTAATCAGTTGGCTCACACGGTTCAGAGAACATTCTTTATCCACAATGATAGAGTTTGGATTGAGGAACTTGTGGATGGGTTTGCGTCCATGTAGCTCTCGGGAATAACGCGCAGAAATGATTTCTTGAACATGATGTCGGGACACAACCCCTAGGGGGTAATTGCCGATACAAACAGGTAGCGTATTAATGCCAGGTCTTTTCTTGAACGTTTCTGCGGTGTCTTCAAGAGAGGTGTTGCGATTAATAACCGGCGAACCCTGTATAAGATCGCTCACGCATAGTAAGCGGGTGGTTCCAATGGAGGAGCTTCTATCGAAGTATAGTTCATTGTTTTTGATAAATTCGCGGGGTGGGCATTCCTCTGGTTTATTAAAAAAGTAGCCTTGAGCAAAGTCGAGGTTGAGTTTGGTTGAGGTTAATAGCTCGTCTTTGGTCTCGATGCCTTCAGCAACGACTTTGCAATTGATTTTTCGGCTGATTGCATTGATGGAGCGAACGAATTCTTGTTTGATCGGGTCTCGGTTAATATCCGAAATAAAGTGACGATCAATTTTTACATAATCGGGTTTTAATTCGCACCAAACACGTAGACCAGCATAGCCAGATCCTAAGTCATCAATAGCTATTCCAAAACCCATGCTTCGATAATGGTTGGTAGCCTTGCGAAATATTTCCAAATTCTCTAACGGATAAAGTTCAGAAATTTCGATGACGACATTTTCAGGGCTAAGGTTTAATCGTTTTAATATGCTCATGGTTTTTCCAGAGCGATGGGATTCTGAAATCAAACTCATGGGACTAATGTTGAGAAAAAGCTTGCCTGGTAAATTTTGTTCCACAAATGCTTTTGCGGAAATTTTTCTACATAAATATTCCAGCTCAAATAGCCTACCTTGTTCATGGGCAACTCGGAATAAGTTATAAGGGGAGTGCAAAGGGCTGTCGGCTGGGCCGCGAATTAAGGCTTCATACCCGAATATTTTTTTAGCACGAGTATCCGCTATGATCTGGAACATTGGTGTTAGTAACTGATGCTGAATAATGCGATCGAGTTCCTCTCGTTGAATGTCAATTAGCATCTTGGTCCCTTAAAGTTAAAGTGAGCAACTTTAAAAGTTTATTTTGCCACTATGACATTCCGGTTTAGTATCTAGATCGATTGATATCGGTTTGATCTTGGCTCTATAACTTATTTTGCTAACGAGTTAAGGAAGGAGTGATAAGTGTTCAATGAGAAGCTTTTTGGTGCATTCTTTATTAAGCGTTACAGCAATATATAATGCTTTAGGCAAAGAAAAAGCGACTGCATCAATAACATACAATCGCTTTTAAAAATGGAATAATGACTGATTCAGTAACCTAGTGTGCTACTTCTTCCGTATCATCCTGTTGACCATTTTCCATATCAAGTTCTTTTATTTTACGTGTCAGCGTATTTCTACCCCAGCCCAGTAACTCTGCTGCATCACGGCGTCGACCAGCGGTATGCTTAAGTGCTGTTTCGATCATGATACGCTCGAAAGTAGGCACGGCGTCGCCTAGTAGATCACGGTGGCCTTTCGCGAGTTCTTGGTCGGCCCAGAGTCGTAGCGCGTCTTCCCAATTTGAACCAGTATTGGCTGTTTGCTTACTTTCTAATAATTCAGGCGGTAAGTCGTTAACTAAAATCTCCCTGCCTGATGCCATAACGGTCAACCATCGACAGGTGTTTTCTAATTGTCTAACGTTACCAGCCCAATCCAAACCGGTCATATATTCCGCTGTTTCCGGTAAAAGAATTTTTGGTTCAACGTTAAGTTCCTTTGCGGCAATACTTAAAAAGTGGTTAGCCAGCTTAGGGATGTCTTCGCGACGCTCAGCAAGCTTTGGTAAATGAACACGAATAACATTTAAGCGGTGAAACAAGTCCTCACGAAACTTTCCTTCTTTAACCAAACCTTCGAGGTTTTGGTGAGTAGCAGCAATAATGCGAACATCCACCGCAACGGCTGTGTGACCTCCGACTCGATAAAAAGAACCATCGGCTAATACCCGCAATAAACGAGTTTGAGTGTCCAATGGCATGTCACCAATTTCGTCTAAAAATAGGGTGCCGCCATTCGCTTGCTCAAATCTACCTTGGCGCTGAGTGTTGGCGCCAGTAAAAGCTCCTTTTTCATGACCAAACAATTCTGACTCAATCAGATCCTTAGGAATTGCAGCCATATTGAGTGCGATAAACGGGTTTTCTTTTCTGGGGCTATGGCGGTGTAAAGCATGTGCAACAAGTTCTTTACCAGTTCCAGATTCACCATTGATTAACACAGTAATGTTGGAATGTGATAAGCGACCAATTGCTCGGAAAACTTCCTGCATTGCTGGCGCTTCACCAATGATCTCAGTTGCTCCGGATTGAATGGTTTCGGTCGTTTGCAACTGTTGTTCATGGCTATGAGTTACAGCACGCTTAACAAGAGCAACAGCTTCATCCACGTCGAAAGGCTTTGGTAGATATTCAAAAGCGCCGCCTTGATAAGACGCAACTGCACTATCAAGGTCAGAGTGCGCCGTCATTATAATAACGGGCAAATCAGGGTGGCTTTCTTGAATATGGGACAGCACCGTAAAACCATCTGTTCCAGGCATACGAATGTCTGTAATTACTACATCCGGTTGCGAGGTTCGCAACTTATTGATCATGGTGTCGCCATTCTCAAATGTATTGGTGACGATACCCTCTTGATTGAGTGCTTTTTCTAACACCCATCGAATTGATTTATCATCGTCAATAATCCAAACATTATCGTGACTGTGCATGGTTATCTCCAGCTTGAGGTTCATCTACCTCATAGGGCAGTAATAATCTAAAAACAGTTTTGCCGGGTTCGCTTTCGCATTCGATCAAGCCATGATGTTGATTAATAATCGATTGCGAAATCGAAAGGCCCAATCCTGTGCCGGCAGCTCTCCCACTAACCATGGGGAAGAAAATGGTTTCCATTAATTCTTTGCTAATACCTGGGCCGTTATCTTCTATTTCCACAAGTAGTATTAATTTGTGTCGAGTACTGCCAATCGTAAACTGTCTTAAAGGCCGAGTTCGCAGAACGATTGACGGATTCTTTTGGTCTGGATTTTCCTGTAACGCCTGTAATGCGTTGCGTGCAATATTTAATGTCGCTTGTATCAATTGATCAGAATCAGCATGCAGTTCCGGTAAACTTGGGTCGTAATCACGTTTGACTGACACGGAACCTTTGCTTTCTACCTCGATGATACTTTTTATTCTTTCTAATACCTGATGGATGTTCATGTCATTCAGTTGTGGAATGACACGGGGCCCAAGCATTCGATCAACCAGGTTGCGCAATCGATCTGCTTCAGCAATGATGACGTTGGTATAGTCCTTCAACTCATCACTTTCTAATTCGCGCGACAGCAATTGAGCTGCACCACGGATCCCGCCGAGAGGATTCTTAACCTCGTGAGCTACACCTCTTACTAATGCCCGAGTAGCTTGATGGGCGCTGAGCAAGCCATCTTCACGACTAATTCTGAGCAGGCGATCTAATGGCCTAATCTCTACCAATAATGATCGTGATTGGTTCTCTACAAGCGGTGTTACTGTGTAGTCTACCGTTGCAGCCTGGGACGAGTTTGGAAAATGTAATTGCACTTCCCGCTTTGTAAACCCGTGCTGATTTCTCAATGCATTTTCAAGCTCTGCGTAAGCTTCATCCTCTTCATGTAGCAGCTGAGTAATAGGGGCTGTTATCAAGTGGCTCGAGCTTGTCGCAAAAAACTGTTCCGCGGCAGGATTTAGGTATTGAATACGTAGGCCCTCATCTAGCAGTAGTACCGCAGTCGTCAGGCTTTCCAGCGCCTTTTTATAGATATCCAATGGAAATTTTGGATTCATTCAAATACCGGTTATCGTTTGACTCTATTGTCGTATTTATTCTGCACACGAATTGTTTTAGTAATCCAAGCTCTGCAAGAAGCAAACCACCTTTGTGCTACTAAGTAAAAAATGACCGACATATGAGTTGAGAGTGGCTTTTTATCCTAATTCTTAGGATAAAAGATGAGTAATCAGGGCTAGTTGAGCGATAAATCAAATTGGTTAGCCCGAATTGGACCGATTTGGGCTCGATCTGCTTTTTGTAGTGTATCCCAAACTAGCGCATTGCGCACCAATGTGGTGCGATATTAGTTGCGTATCACTGGTCGCTTTACGTGGAATGTAATCGGGGGGCTGGTAATTAGAGTTTTTCCTTGAGTATCAATAACTTGTGCTTTTGCTTCATAGGTACCTCTATCCAAATTTGAAAAGGAAAAGCTAGTGGTTGCACTAGGACCTGCCCGCTTCACACCATTAAAGAGCAGTTGTACCTGATGCTCGGGGTTGAGCGTAGGCGTGCTTTGCACCGTCACGGTGACCGTTCCCATGTTGTTTATGAAGTTCTCGTCTTGGACTGGGCTGGTGATCTCAAGGCTTTGGTAGTTGACGGTTTCTTTAACCTTTTCCGGAGTGGGCACAAACTTGGGTGTTTTATCGATTTTTAAGGTAGGAACCGGCTTAACCTCTAATTTTTCGGCGTCGTCCATTGGGGTATCGGAAAAGATCAGGTTGCCGTTCTCGTCGACTTTCTTGTAAACGGTCGCAGCAGTCGCTGCTTGGCAGACTATCAGTAGCGCGAGTGATATAGCCCATTTGTTCATTGTCTTTTCCCGATATTGTTATGTGTGACAGATGGATTCCCATGCATCAATTATTAGGGTAAAACCCGAATTTTCACAATGTTTTAGCGGCGGATTGTGATTTTGATCTATTGTTTAATGAGGTAGGGGAAAATACGAGAGTTTAGATGTCTGAAGAGAACTTCAAAGAAAAACGAAAAGCGCCGCGATTTAAAGCAGATGGTAAGGTCGGATTGGTTTTCGAAGATGGTGATACCGCTATCAAGGGGCAGCTAGTTGATATTAGCCGTATAGGTGTTTTCGTGATGGTGAATCAGCCCTTGGAGTCATGGGCCTACAAAATGTGTCGTATGGAAATCACAACTAGGGTTAATGACGAAGAGCTGTTGTTTAAGGGGCGTAGTGTGATTGTAAGGATCGCGGCCAAAGGCGTGGGTATGTATATCAATGAGATCGATGAAGAATTCCGCCTAAACTTTGTTAAATTCATGGGCTATGTGCAAGTTCCAGAAAACGCGGTTTAACTAGCTTTGCTCAGGGATAAAAAAAGCCCGGCTAATCAGTGGCCGGGCTTTTTTGTTTCTTGGCGATCCTAAATCGGATTAGCAAGAATAATACATGTCGAACTCAACAGGGTGAGTTGTCATGTTTAAGCGCTCAACTTCACCACGCTTCAGGTCAACGTAACCGGCGATCATGTCGTCGGTGAATACGCCACCTTCTTTCAAGAAGTCGCTGTCAGCTTCTAGAGCGTCCAGAGCGCTTTCGAAAGTCGCAGCTACTGTTGGGATTTCCGCAGCTTCTTCAGCTGGTAGATCGTAAAGATCTTTGTCCGCTGCATCGCCAGGGTGGATCTTGTTCTTAATGCCGTCGATACCAGCCATTAGCATGGCAGAGAAAGCTAAGTATGGGTTCGCAGTTGGATCAGGGAAGCGAACTTCGATACGGCGAGCTTTAGCGCTGTTAACGAAAGGAATACGGATAGAAGCAGAACGGTTACGAGCAGAGTAAGCAAGCATTACAGGTGCTTCGAAACCAGGAACAAGACGCTTGTAGCTGTTGGTTGAAGCGTTGGTGAATGCATTCAACGCACGCGCGTGCTTGATGATGCCACCAATGTAGTAA
>JAKSAW010000447.1 GCA_022361455.1 Pseudomonadales bacterium
CATATAGCTCGCTAGGAAATAGCGGTTATATCGCTCATCGCAAGATGGGAGACGCTGGGGTCGTCGGCGTTCGAGGGCATTCGACGGCCGAAATCCGGGAAAGAGATGTTTATAGTCCGGTTAACAACCATCAATGTTCATCAGGTCTAATTAATTTCCCTTCTCATTTATTTGTTATCATGGTCTATAATTGCGCTGATTAATCAGACAAGAATGATTAGAATCAGTACTTCAGTCGCAATTATCCCATTTCATTATGGTTCATTGTCGATCGTTATCCGTGCCACAATGTATATAAATATATTTTAACACAAATGCTCTCATTATATTCAAATCATTTCCCTTAACGCCCTATTACTTTTCCATAATTTCTTCATTAAGGCAACAATCGCTTCAATCTAACTCTCTTGTGCAAGCGTATAGCATGGCCGTACTTTTTTTGAAACGAGATGCGCTCGTTGGCACGACGGATACACCGGCGCACAAACAAAACTACGCTTGTATAATATACGGAGCCATTAGCGGCACCGATCACGAGGATCGCAACAATCACACTATAATAGATTTCGCGCCACATTTGTTGACGACCCACACACTTTTAAGGTTTCGACTCTGGCATTCTTCCGTCCTCCAAACGCGAAGAGAGCTCGCTAGGGAGCGTACAACACGTAATGTACTAACAAACGTCGAAATATTCAAAATTACTCAAAATCTCATAGAGAGTTGGCTGTTTGATAGAATAAGGTTTTCTTTTCATATTCGGGCTCCAAATCGTTTATACTTTTAATCCAAAAAACTTTCGTTGAAAACAGTCGAATATTCTTATCATTAAAAGAAATTTACTCATTAAATCAATTCCCTGGTTATATCTGCTTACCATTTCGAAAATAAGCGCTAAATATAGTATCAATCGATTCTCCAAACCAGCCTGATTCCGTTGATATACAATTTTGCATGTTTCTAATAAATTGTCAAAGAATTGTGCTAATTTCTCGAAAATCCCAATTATCACATAAATGCTCATAACTAACGAACTATTAGGGCTATTAGGTTTTTTATTTTTGATTCGGAAAGTGCTCACAAAGATCTTTCGAACGACCTATTAAAATTCTGATTCTGAGGACCCCCCTTTTTTTGAAGATGCGGATGTATCCCTAAACCCTAAACCCTAAACTCGTTTTGAGTGCCCTCTCTGCTCTCGTCTTTCAGCGAAGGACTTCGATTGACTTTCTTTTCCCAGATTTGGCGATTTTGGCCTGATGGGATTACTAAGTGCCTTTTTGCCCTTTCAAGTGGATCTTTTTGCATCCAGGACACTTTTATAGTGTTTGGGACTTCAGTACAGCTATTTGTGCCGATTTTGGG
>JAKSAW010000125.1 GCA_022361455.1 Pseudomonadales bacterium
ATCCTGAACGCCCCCCAGTCGGCCATTCTCGGCATGCACAAGGTGCAGCAGCGTCCGATGGTGATCGACGGCAAGATCGAAGCGCGGCCGATGATGTATCTGGCGCTGAGCTACGATCACCGCATCATCGACGGCCGCGAGGCCGTACAAAGTCTGGTAACGATCAAGGAGTGCCTGGAAGATCCGGCCCGTCTGTTGCTGCAGGTATAAGCGTAATGGGTCGGAGTCGAACATGACGCCGACCCCGGATAACACCCGGTTCGGTGCCACACCCTCGACCCGCCCGGCTATGCTTTGGATTAACCCCGGGATCACTGGAACACTTCGATGACCACCATCCGCAACCAAGACCTGGTGCAGAGCATCGCCGACGCCCTGCAATTCATTTCCTACTACCACCCGATCGACTACATCCAGGCGGTTGGCCGGGCCTGGGAAATCGAACAATCGCCGGCGGCCAAGGATGCCATGGCGCAAATCCTGACCAATTCGCGGATGTGCGCCGAAGGTCACCGACCGATCTGCCAGGATACCGGTATCGTGGTGGTATTCCTGAAGATCGGCATGGACGTGCGCTTCGAGGGCGACCGGGCACTGGACGATCTGATCAACGAAGGCGTACGCCAAGCCTACCGACATCCGGACAACAAACTGCGCGCCTCGGTCGTCAACCCGCCGATCGGCGCACGCAAGAACACCGGCGACAACACCCCGGCGGTGATCTACACCGAGATCGTTCCGGGCGACAAGATCGAAGTCGCACTGGCCGCCAAGGGTGGCGGCTCGGAAAACAAGTCCAAGTTCACCATTCTCAATCCCAGCGACAGCCTGGTCGATTGGGTGGTCAAGACCCTGCCCACCATGGGCGCCGGCTGGTGCCCGCCCGGCATCCTCGGGATCGGTATCGGCGGGACCGCGGAGAAGGCCATGCTATTGGCCAAGGAATCCTTGATGGATCCTGTCGATATCCATGAACTCCAGGAGCGGGGTGCCAGTAACCGGGCAGAAGAGCTGCGGCTGGAAATCTTCGAAGCGGTCAACAAGCTGGGTATAGGTGCCCAGGGGCTGGGTGGTTTGACCACCGTTCTGGATATCAAGATCAAGGATTATCCCACCCATGCGGCATCATTGCCGGTGGCGATGATCCCCAACTGTGCC
>JAKSAW010000511.1 GCA_022361455.1 Pseudomonadales bacterium
CTTGCGAACGCTGCCCTGCAGACACCTACAAATATCTACCAGACGAAACGGCCTTAACAGGCACCCCCACCTATAAAAGTTCAGTGGGCAATATTCTATTTGATGTAAGCGATGGGGTTATTCTGTGGGCGAACTTTAAAGGAAACTATGGCAAAAAAACCTGGCAATCGAATAATCACTTTAACATTTACGCAAAAGACATCGGCTATGTTCGGGCCATTCGCGCAGATAAGAGCAAACAATCAAAAACCGACGAGTTAATTGCAAAGAACGCACAAATCGTCAAAGAAGAAATGGACCGTCGCCAAGAACAAGCTCGCGCTAAAAAGATCGCCAATCAATCCCTGCCAGACAAAGGGATGCGAGATACGAACCTTGAAAAAGAAGCAACCCAGGCGGCTGAACGCTGGGCTAAAAACTGGGGCTGGAAGGAAACCATTGCCTACGCTTATTTCACCAGCGCAGATTGGGGTATCAACCATCACCCCTTAACTGGATTGGTCACGGGTCGACATATTCACGGCATTATCGTTATGCGTCGCCCCGATGGCATGTGCAGTTTCCACTATGCATCCTTTGGCCAAGAATACGACGGTAGTAAATTCACCAAAACCCATATGCTGGGTTTAACGCCTGGCCAAATACAATTGGGCTGCGAGAAAATCTAAACACCAAGCACGAATCAAACCTAAGACTAGGTTAAGCCGAGACCAATCGCGCTTGACCTAGCATTAGCTTATTCAATGATCCTGTGATCACACCCGGGCGATGCTTACCCTTAAGCCGCCGCTGCGCTTCCATATAAGGTGGCAAATAACGGGCATGTTTCGGTAAGTAGGGAAAGGCTTGCTTGATACGTTTAACGTAAGTCTCGTAAATCTGAATATTTTTCTCGGTCGCCGGGGACATACCATATTGCTCTCGCAAGCGCTCAGGCATCACCATAGAAGTAAAGATTTCATATCGATTTAATACCGGCGTCAAAGGTCGACTAAAGGTGAATAAGAAAGAAGATATTTCTCGGGATGCATCCTTCACCATTAATTCGTCGCTGTTCCACATTGATTCGTTATATTCAAGAAACTCGTTCCAATTAGGCGGCAACGAGGACTCTGGAATACCAAATAAGTAGGCAAACATTTTTGTTTCTTGATAGTAAGCTTCTTTTTCTGCTGCCGTTAACTCACCAATAATGAGTTCATACATTTTCACCGACGTTTCCCATAAAGTGGCATGAACCCAAATCATGGCGTTGGCTTCATTGGCTTGATAGTGGCTGCCTTTCTTAAATGCGCCAGAATCCTCTTCTATCTCACCAGAGATATGGGTATGAATTTGATGAACCCTCAGAGAACTATCGATCACCTGATCTAGGCTGCCATAAACCATTTTAAACACATTTGTGAAAGTGCCACGAAAGCGACTCATGGGATCATCCATGGTACGTGAATGTTGCTTGATGGCGTTAGCAACCCAAGGATGAGCATTCTGCAACAGTGCCGCACGCCCGGCGCCAAGAAAGGCTGTGGAATAGCGGCCAATTTTCCAAAACATACTATCCGGCCCAAAAATACCTGCGTCCGGATCGATAACTTGGCCCTTCATAAATTCCAACTGATCAATCAACTGTTCTCGATCAATATTTTGCGTATCACTCATGGCCCATACCCTTTTCATCATTTTTTTAAGTATTAGCGATAAGTTTTTATTCAACAAATTCTGCTCAATGATAACAATGGCTTATTCCTTCATTACGTTGACCGATTAAGCCAATCGGCGGTAACGTTGATCCAAGAGAATTAAGGAGAAGCAATATGTCCAATCGTAGTGACCTAGATCTTAGCCAGTTGTACCCCTATTTATTTGAGAACTCGGTTCGGGAAGAACCGCTATTAAAAAAACTACGAGAAGAAACGGCAAAAGACCAAATGGCTCGCATGCAAATAGCTCCTGAACAAGGCCAATTTATGGCGCTGCTACTTAAGCTCATGAATGCAAAGCGAGTCATTGAGATCGGTACTTTTACTGGCTACTCAAGCTTAGTCATGGCAGCAGCGTTACCAGAGGATGGTCACATTGTTTGCTGCGATGTTGATGAATATTGGACTTCGATTGCGAAACGCTATTGGCAAGAAGCAGGTTTAGAACACAAGTTAGATTTACGCCTAGCACCAGCATTAGATACCCTGAATAGCCTACTAAAGACAGAAGGCCCTGAGAGCTTTGATGCTGCCTTTCTAGATGCAGATAAAGCCAACTACGACACCTACTACGAACGGTGCCTAGAACTTATCAAACCGGGAGGATTGATGATGCTCGACAATGTGCTCTGGAGTGGGCGCGTGATCGATCCTGAGGTACAGGACGAGGACACGGTTTCGCTACGGGCCATCAACGCCAAGCTCAAACAGGATCAACGGGTTGATATCAGCATGTTGCCACTTGCAGACGGTCTAACCCTAGCCAGAAAACGGACTTAGCCTTAGGCAATCAAGAAAGGTAACAGCCGCTCGACCATATAGAAACGCTAACCAAATTAGCTGAGGAGATAGAGAATGGCCAGGGAAACTTGGATGGCCGAGCTGCTGAACCCCGATAATAGACTGTACAAACTTACAGAAGCAAGGGGGAAATTTGCAAACTTTTAGAACATTTTGGCATGCTTTTTAAAAAGGCAGACGGGGCAAGGGCTTAGGCTAATTTCGCTGAACACTAATTATATTAGCTAATTCTTTAACCACCGCATCTCGCTCTTGATTGGTTAGAAATCCCCCGAATCTACAACGTTCATCCTGATAACCCAAACTCAAAGAGTGAGGATGGCCATAAATAGCCGCACGATCATAGTGGGCTCTAATCCAAGCTCGATGACGCTCCCAGCTAAACTCAGCCTGGTGAACGCCTCGCTCTAAAGCAACCGTGTCATCGCTAAAGCGAATAACCTCCTGCTGGCTGGCCAAGCGGCGTACCCGAGCCACGGCCCAAGCAAGCACCGCCACTTCTAAGCCAGCAAAGGGCAATATAGGCCAGAACCCAAGTAGTGCAAACCCAACGGCAATCACGAGAGGTACTAGCCCCACAAAGCCAAAAAACAATACTGTTGTTTGCCAACTCTCAGATAGATTCGGCCTTAAAATGATATAGCCATTTTGATCTCGATCATCGATACAGCATTGATACACGCTTCACCTCTCGCGTCCAAAAAACCGCTATGGATCAACCACCTGTTGAAAAGAAGATTTATTAATCTTAGCCAAAAACTCTGTTAACGATACGCCCAAGTGTTGCTGAAACACCACATCGCCGTCCGTCATAATTTGCTCAAAACGGCGTTGTTGCTCTGGGTTATAGGGTTCAGCCCCAGCCGCTTGCTCTTTCATTGCGTCCTCTGAAAATTGGCGTACCTCAACTAAAACATCAACGATCTCAGCGGACGCCTCTTCCGTCAGCTCCTTACCTTGAAATTCTTGGGCATACCCTTGAACCATTTTAGCCAACCATTCTTTTGTTTGCGGCGCTTCCATTAGGTGCTCTTCCAGTTGCTCTTTACCTTTACTAATAGCCTTTTGTACCACCTCTGACTCTGCAATATCTTTGGCAATGTTCTCGAGGTTGATCTTTTGTTCAGATAATTTTTCTGCCAGAGCATCAGATTCACCCTGTGGTAGGTTGGTGTAATACCAGAATCCGCCGTAGGCAGCTGCGCCGCCAATTATTAACAAAAGTAGTTTTTTAAACATATTGATCCTTTAGTTCTCCAAAGTAATCCCATTGGCTGTTGTTGCCCTTCATGACTGTCGGGCCATTGCTCCCCATCCTTGCATCTAGGCCGATTGGATGTAAGATTACAACCCTATATACCTGCGAAGCGCGCCGCTTACAATAACAAGGACTCACTATGGCCGATCCCAACATCCACTATCGCACCTGTAATCTTTGCGAAGCTATGTGTGGACTCGAAATCACCCACGATAAAGGCAAAGTAATTAGTATCAAGGGGGATAAAAAGGATCCATTAAGTAAGGGCTATATTTGTCCAAAGGCAGTGGCACTGCAGGACCTGCACGATGATCCCGACCGTATTCGTTACCCCATGCTGAAAACACCCCAAGGTTGGGAACGCATTAGTTGGGACAATGCCTTTAATGAGGTGGCAGCTGGCCTTAGAAATGTTCAAGCCAAACATGGCAACAACGCCGTCGGCGTATACTTAGGCAACCCCAATGTACACAATCATGGCAGCCTGCTAACGCTATTCCCTTTCTTAAACGCACTGAAAACTGAAAATCGTTTTAGCGCTACTTCTGTTGATCAATTGGCACCAATGCTAACCAGCTTAAAGATGTTGGGAAACCAAGCTATGCTGCCTGTGCCTGATATTGATCGCACTGATTATTTTGTCTGTTTGGGTGCCAACCCAATGGCTTCCAACGGCGGAATTATGACTGCCCCTGGATTTAAAAAGCGAGTACAAGCTCTACACAAGCGTGGCGGTAAGATCATTACCATAGATCCGCGACATACTGAAACTGCAGACATTGCCGACAAACACTTCTTTATCCGTCCGGGTAGCGATGCGTTATTTTTAATGGCAATTGTCCACACCCTATTCCGCCAGGACTTAGTGAACTTGGGCAAAGCGCAAAACTATACCCAAGGCATCAATATTCTTCGTAACATGGTAATGGGCTTTAGCCCAGAAAAAGTCGAATCACTAGTGGGCATTTCTGCACAAAACATTCGTCGCATTGCCACTGAGTTTGCCGCAGCAGAGAGAGCCTGTTTCTATGGTCGACTAGGAACATCTATTCAATCCTTCGGCGGTTTAAGCAACTGGCTAATGTATGTGATTAACATCATCACCGGTAACTTTGATCGCAAAGGCGGCATGATGTTTAGTGACCCCGCCATCGATTTAGCGGGACTTGGTTTATTGGCCGGTGAGACAGGCACCTTTAATACGCGCACAAGCCGAGTAAGAAAACTGCCAGAGTTTAATGGAGAATTTCCGGCAGCTACCATGGCGGATGAAATGCTCACGCCGGGTGAAGGCCAAATTAAAGCGATGGTGCTCGCCGCTGGAAATCCTGTGCTGTCAGTTCCAAATGGTAAGAAAGTCGAGGAAGGTTTATCACAAATGGATTTTGTGGTGGCGATCGATTTTTATATGAACGAAAGCACCCAGTACGCGGATATTATCCTGCCACCAACAGGCCCACTGGAACATGGGCATTATGATCTCATTTTCCATAGTCTCGCGGTACAGAACACGGTGAAATACTCACAGCCGTTATTCGGCCCAGCGCCAGATACCAAACATGACTGGGAAATCTATTTAGAACTCACTCGTCGCTTAGAAAAGCGCTCCCCGATTTCTTGGGCCACGTCCGAAATCAAGTTCCAGATACTAAACCGACTGGGTGCCGACGGCATGCTGGACTTGTTACTAAGAACTGGGCCCTATGGTAGCCAGTTTAAGCAATTCACCGATTTACAAGAACGCTTGGTTAACTTGCTCTACGATCGATTGTCACCACGTAGCGCAGCTCGTTTGGCATTAGACCTTAGCCCCTATAGTTATAGAACCAAAGATCGTTCCCAGTTCTTATCACTTAAGAAGTTAGAGCAACATCCTCATGGTATTGAGATTGGCCCTCTAACGAGTTGCTTACCTGACAAGCTGGGCACCAAGAACAAGCAGATTAATTTAGTTCCAAAGATTTTCTTAAAGGACGTTTCTCGATTGCAGAAACATCTAGAAACAGCCTATGCGGGCAGCACTGAGACTTTCTATCTAATTGGTCGCCGCCATATTCGCAGTAATAACTCTTGGCTGCACAACAGTGAAAGACTTGTGAAAGGCAAAAACCGTTGCACAGCACAAATCAATCCAACTGACGCTAAAACGCTAGACATTGCTGATGGGGATTTAATTACTATTAGTACACGTACCGGTGAAATTGAAATTCCAGCAGAAGTAACCGAGGCAGTAATGCCAAAAGTTATCAGTATTCCTCATGGCTGGGGTCACAATCGCGATGGCAGTAAGTTAAGTGTTGCGCAAAAACGCCCTGGAGTGAGTGTCAACGATATAACCGATGACAACATGGTAGATGACCTTACGGGTGCAGCAGCGTTAAGTGGACAGCCTGTGACAGTTAGCAAGATTAAACAACAGGAAAACATTGTGCGTCTAAACGACAAGCGCATTGCATCAGAAGCTAACGCCTGAAAAGGTCGCGGTAAACCGGCTGGATGAAACCGCAAAAATTAAACATTCGACCAACCGCGTTGATACTCATTGCAATGCGTTTAGTCAGCGGGATTTAACTGAAAGCAATTAATAGACGATCGCTTAAAGTAGTGAGATAGGTGGCTGAAAATTAAAACAAAAGTTGCTCTGCACCTTCGGGTTTATAGACGGGCAGCGTTAAAGTAAAACAGCTGCCTTTATCGGGCTCACTTTCAATATTCAAGCTGCCATCTAATTGATTAATTAATTGTACCACCACTGAAAGCCCCAATCCCGCTCCATCACCTTCTTGAATGGTTTCCTGATCTAAATCGACAAAAGGCTTCAAGTAAGGTTGCACCTTATCAACATCAAATCCCTGCCCAGTATCAGATACAGATATTTCAAGGAACTCACTAGGACCAGCACCAATCTTTTCCATTGTTAAAGAAACTGCCCCAGAATCAGTGTACTTCACCGCATTCGATAATAAGCTCCGCAACACTTGTTTAAAGTGCTTCGGATCCGTGTAAACATCCAATTCTCTGGGTTCAAAATTAGCACTAAAGTCGATACCTTTGCTGCCAGCCCAGCGCTCATATAGTGACAATGTGTCACCTAACTCTTCTGATATAGAGAAAGACTTCTTAAAAACGCGGATGTTTTCCGCATCAGATAACGCTAATAAGTCTTCAATTAAATCGGCTAGTTGACTAGCACTCGATTCAACCAAAGATAGTATCTGTACATCGCGATCTTCAGCCCCCTTGCTAACCATACGTCGATTCAGTAATTGAGTACCATTCAAAATAGCACTCATAGGTTCACGAAATCCCGAGGAAACATTTTTTAAGAACCAGCTTTTGTTACGTTCTGCAACTGCCGCCGCGCGTTCCGCCATGATGGTATGTGCACGTTGCCCAGCACTTTCTATTAAAGGAAAAATGCTATCTTTTAACTGGCCATATTCTTCCGAACCAGGCACCGGCATACCGCTAAGATATACCCAAATTTCATTGAAATAAATGAGAGTCCCGTCTTCGAAATCGACAAAACGAGATTTACTTTTGTTCATTTCCAAGTGATGCATAATGGCATCACGATTGGCTTGGTCGCCAAAGTAAAACTTTTCGCCACCTAAATTGAACACACCTGAGCAGTGAGCGCCGAGCAAATTCACCGATCCAATCAACATATCACCCAGGCGCTTAAAATCAGAAATGGCATAGCTTTTTTCTTGAAAGCGTACTACTTCACCCAACTGACTGCTGGCTGACATGCTAAGCATAGCTACATTTCTAGCATTCTTAACTTGAGTCTTTAACGATTCAAGCTCAGCATTGGCAGCTAATATGGAGTTGATCTGCAGCGCCACTAAATCAGCAGGGAGCCCTAAAGGGCAAACAGACACCACACCGAGTTCTGCAAAATCCTTGGCTCGCTTAATAGAGCTATCATCGCAAACCAATACGATTTTTGGTTCGGTGTCCAAAGTGTCCAGCATGGTTGCCATTGAGGAGATATTTGAAAAGCTATTCTCATGCAGCTCCAAAACTATCAAATCGATATTTTCTTCAATGAAAGCACCACGACTCAGCTCTCGATATTGGTCAACATCGACAGTACCGTCGCTCATCGCATTGAGAATTAGAGAAAGTTCTTGAGTAAACTCTACGTCCTGCAGAACCAAGACAACTCTCGATTTATAGGGCATTGATTTTCATACTTTTTTACTGGACACAACAATAAAAAAACGCGCTCACTTTCAGTATAGACAGTTACCTTGAAGCTGCCAGATCCTCAACCTCTTAGCTGATCAATCTATAAACTTATGATTTTATTAGTTTTTTTTCGTGCAGAATTCAAAAAAAATACTTTCGATGATGCCCAAAATTGGAATATGCAATTAAACTAAACCTGCTCCTTTGTGTACTTTAGTCTTACTTTTATTTTTTTACTCCAATACAAGAATAACGTTTAGGGGGATTTTTCCCATGACACGATTTAAAACGGCCTTATTGAAGGTCCCTGCATTACTTTTCTTTGCTATTTCGTTGTTAGCTTGCCAAGCAGATATTGAATTCACCGTAGAACAGAAACTTGATCGAAGAGGCAATGACTACGCCACGCTCACCTGGGATGTGCAACCTTTTGGGTCAATTACTCCATCGCGAGTCACCCTAGAACCAGGGTTCGGGGACGTCGACTTCTCTGGCAGCGTTGATGTATTTCCTACGGAAACCACCGAATATACGCTTACGGTTTATGCCGAGTACGAAGATGGTGGCATCGCCAACACTGTCCGTACTGATATCGTTTATGTGGGCCCTTGGGTTGATTATGATTTATTTACCGATACTAATTTTCGCGCCTGCTTAGAAGAAGCCGGCTATACCCACATAGAGCAATTTATATCTGTGGTATGTACTGATCGGAATATCAATTCTATTGCAGGAATCGAGCAACTAACGGACGCCCAAGTAGTCACCTTAGATTTAAATAACATTAGCGATCTATCACCTTTGGCCGGATTAAATAAGGTACACACACTAAGTATTACCAATAATAATCTAACTGACATTAGCTCTTTGCCAACATTGCCCTTATTAACCAACCTAGTGTTGTTTAATAATGCTATCTCCGATGTATCTGCACTAGCACTCAATCCACAGCTATTAAACTTGGCTATCAACGATAATCAAATTGCGGATACACAACAGTTTGCACCGCTGGTTAATTTAACCAATCTAACGGTGGCTAATAACAACATTGTTGATATTTCAGGGTTGGGCGTTTTAACCGCACTAGAAGTTTTGAATGCTCGAAACAACCGATTGGATATTGGTGTGTGGGATTTACGCTTCTTAGAAAGCGCTTATTTAATAGATCTTAGAGACAACCCAGATGTTAATTGCCTAGAATATGCGAACTTAATTGTAATTCTTGGCACAGCTGTGCTCTTTAATGATTGCTCCTTCTTCCCGCCTGAGGAAGAAGCGACACCTTGATATGCATTCCTAAAAAGACTGCATTTCAAGCACACAAAAAAGGACGCCTAGCATCGCTTAGGCGTCCTTTTTTGTTTATTTGGCAGCTAAAGCTGTCCCAGAGAACTTAATACCTTCCCAACCGGTCTTGATAAAGTTACGGATATTTTGATGATCATCTCCGTTAGCGTTTTCAAGGACATCTTTACGATAATAATCCCCAAAGCAGGACAAGGTCTGGTCCACTGTTAGCTTGTTCATCTGACCAAAAGCAAATACCTTGCAAGATCCATTATTTTGACCCGCCTCATTCTCAGTTTCGCCATTAGTAAAGGCCGTAGGTGTGAAACTATATTCATTATCTATTACGCTGATAACATCGTTAAACTGAACACTGCTGGGAGAGTCTTGAATTAATTTTAAAAGCTCTTGAAGGGACATAGAATTTATCTCACGGACTAGGACAATACGTGCCAGTCAAATATCGAAAGGCACAGTTATTTACCTAAGACTGACTATCTTGAGATATTGGTTTGAAGAGATATTTAGTGACCGAGCTGGTCGAAAGAGAAGTTCGAGATGGTGCGCCAGGAGGGAGTTGAACCCCCACGCCTCTCGGCACCAGAACCTAAATCTGGCGTGTCTACCAATTCCACCACTAGCGCATCCCGAAAGAGGAGTTGCATTCTATCAACATTTTTAAAAAGCTCAACAGTTTTTTTAATGTTTTTTTGCCCCTGGCGGGCTTCACAAAGATCCTATATAACTACATTAAATCAACCACTTAGCAGAGCTTCTGTTACCCAATGACAAGCTTCGTTCAGCGCTTCTATATACTCAACGTGTTCATCGCTTTCATGCTCTTGATAGCAACAAAGCTATGGCCAGAATCTCGCATTCTATTAAAGGCAACCATTGAAAACGGCCCCTATGAAGTCGCTACAGCACTGATTCTCCTATTCGGCGGCATCGCCCTTATCATAAAAGCAATCGCCAACAAAGCACCTAAGAACTTGCTAACCCTGGCCCAAGTCAGCCTGGGATTTTTATGCATAGTTGGTGCAGGCGAGGAAATCAGCTGGGGACAGCATTGGCTGCAGTTTGAGTCATCAGATTTTTTTCAGCAACATAACCAACAGCAGGAAACTAATCTTCACAATCTAATGGACCCAGTGCTGTTTTCTACCTTAATTAATATCGTTATCTATGGCGGGTTCACATTGATTCCATTCCTCCATTGGGCGTTTCCCAACAATCCAATGAGCCAAAAGCTGCAAGAAAAGAAATTACTCACTTTTATGCCGGGTATTCGCGTAGCTATTTTCCTGATGCTCGCGAATTGCTTTCACGGCTGGTTAATTCCTGCAACCTACAGTGATTCCATTGTCCTTATATGTTGCTGGTTACTAGGGTGCTGCGTTATGTTTAGACAAAGGACTCGAGTCGAATCCTTTGATTGGTTTGCTATGGGATTTTGTATTGCTGGTTTTGTCATCTGCCTGCTGGTTGCAGATATTTTTAAGCATGCCAATTTGCAATACGAAATACGCGAGTGTTTTACAGCATTTGTGATAGTAGTTTGGGCACTCGGCTGGAAAGAACTGGATCAACCAGCTATTCCCCAATCCGATCCTTAACCATTTGCTTCTGTTTGCTAGACAAAACTGTCCAGAGCACTTCTAAACGCTCCATAGCTTCACTCAATATTGAATCAGAAACACTACCCGCAGAGGATAGCGCATCCAACAGCTGGTCCATTGAAACAGGTGCTGCCTGAGAAAAACGCTTTTTGGGCTGTTCTTCAGGTTTGCCTTCGCGAGTGGCCACATTACCCTTGCCGGTAGATAAAGCATCCACCAGTGCAATCCCCGCTTCCTCCATGACTTTGTCAACACTCGGTCTGCTTCCACGCGCAAGCGTGAACACGCCAATAGACACACTGATCGACAAAGCCTCACCTCTTAGGGAAGCTTTAAAGCCTGCCACTTTTTCACAGATGCGCTTTGCCAAACTGGTAGCCCCATCGGGCTTAGCGGTGGGAAGGGATACTGAAAATTGTGCCAGCCCAGTGCGAGCTACCGTATCCTCTCTGCGCACCGACCCTTGCAGTACTTTGGCGATTTGTTTAATGACGCTGTCGGTGCCCTGGCGACCAATTTTCAAAAACAGATCATTGAAGTCGTCAATCTCCACCATAAGAACAGCCAAATCCTGATGGTGACGAGAAATAAATGAAATATCTTTTTGCAGCTGAGATTCAATAAACTGCTTATTACCCAATTGGGTTAGCGAATCCACATTGGTATTTTGCTGCAGCGCTTGGGCAGTTTTTCTAAAGTTTGATAAGGCTAGTGCCCTTGCCCTTAAATCAGTGGAGTTGAAAGGCTTGGTAATAAAGTCTGTAGCGCCTTGAGCAAGGGCTTTTTCCTTTGCCTCATCATCATTCTCCGCACCCGTTACCACCACTACCGGCAAGGCTCGAATATGATCATCGGGATGAGTGCGAATTTCCTTTAAAACTTCATAGCCATCCATGCCAGGCATGTTGATATCGGTAAACACCACCTGAATTTCCAAGTCATGATCAACAATCGCCATACCCTGCTCACCATCTTCAGCGGTAAGCACTTCAAAATCATCACCCAGCATCTTCACCGCTGATTTTCGCATCAGCTTAGAATCATCAATCATGATGAGCTTAGGTTTGGTTTCTATTTGGACTTCATCAGGCTCTTGCGACATATCAACCAGTTAAATCAGTGGACTCTAATTTAACTATAGCCGTTCTGCGAGATTAAACACTTGAAAGGATTAGCAAAATGGCCAGCTAATGGTTGCAAATAACAACTAGAGCAAAAGCTAGCCAGGAATGTGAATGGACAGGTCTAATTATGGCTTTTTATATAACTCAGAAATATTACGATCATGCTGATCCAAACGCGCATTCACCTGGCGCCGATGAGCATCTACCGAATCCAAGCGCTGTAAGATCTCTTTAAGTGTCGCTTGCAAAGCTGCGCCATTGGATTCTTGCAAAGCCTGTAAGGACTTTTCTTGAGATGTGATCAGGGTTTTTAATGCTTTGTTTTGTGCATTCAGTTCACTCAACTGAGATTCCATCTCGCTCACCTGGGTATTGATCACAGCAGTTTGCAATTGGCCTTCTTTAAGCTGGCTCTGTAAACCTTTAACACTTGCTTGAGCTGCCGCAGCAGTTTCAGTTGCTTTTGCAGCTAGCTTTTTCTGTTGGGCCAAGCTGGATTTCAGGCTCGAGATTGCAGTCTTATTAATTTCAATAGCCGGTTTATTTCGCTTATTGGATAAATCCCAAAGTTTACGAATCTCGGAAATATGTAGTTTGAGATCCGACTCCACTTCTGAACCAGTTTTTGATAACGATTCAGACTGGCTGGCTAGGTTCTGCTTTAAATCACCCATGCTCGTTTGGGACTCAGTCAACATTAGCTTGGATTGCTTCAGCTCCGCACTTAGAGATTCCATTTGCTGCCACATAAACCAACCACCAGCACCAGCCCCTAGTACTACCAATAAAATAATGGCAAGTAACGGCCCGTTACGACTTGTTTGCACGGGAGTATTATCTCCTACTGTAACGGTTGTCGATCTTTTGCGAGTTTTCTGTTGAGACTGTTTCCGAGATGCCAAGTCATCCCTGGAAGGCTTCATGCTCAAATCATTCAATGGATCATTTGCCATAACGGACTCTTGCTTGTGATTTGCAGACTGCATTTTCCCCAATTCCTAATACTATTGAGAATTTTGGTGAGATTATAACCGAATCTATTCACCGATGTCGCAATCGGTTCACAGATTAGACTTTGTACTTAGCTATTTGGCTGGCAAATTCTGCTGCCAATCATGAGCAAATTGAATCAAGGATTCTTGAAAGTTATTTTTTGGCCGATAGGCTAGCTGACGTCGAGCCTTTTCAATGTTCAACGTGAATGACTTCGCCATAACGCTGATCTTTGTTTTCAAAAGTGGAGGTTCCTGATTCCGTCTTAAAAGCTTAAAACTGGATTCCACAACCTCTGCTGCTCCGGCTGCAAGCCAATAAGGTACTTGCTGCTCTACTTTAGGCATATTAAGGATCGAAAACAACTCATCAATGACTGACCAAATCTTAACAGGTTCAGCATCAGCAATATTGTACGCTGTACCCAAGCCCGTTTCTGGTCCAAATACGCAGCAGTCGAGAGCCTGCATCAGGTTATCAGCGGAAGTGACACTGATAACATTGCGTCCAGTGCCTATTCGTTTCAGTTTACCTTCTTGGTGGGCTTCTATAATTCGCGGTAAAAAACTCGTGTCACCTTTGCCAACGACTAATCTCGGCCGCAGTGAAACTACGCCAAATTGATCACTGTGTGCTTCCAATGCTTTGCACTCTGCTTGATATTTTGTCCTAGCATAGTTATCGACAAACCGTCTTGGTAAATAGTCTTCCGATATATTGATGTGGTCACGATGATCAAAGTAAATACTCGGTGTTCCTAAAAATACTAAACGACTGACACCACTTTTTTGGCAAGCTTGGATGAGATTTTCCGTAGGCACGACGTTAGCGTTGTAGTAGGTTTCGAAATCACCCCAAACACCGGACTTGCCAGCGCAGTGAATAACAACATCCATTTGTTTACACATGTGCTCAACATAAGGCACATCCAGTAAATCACCACAAAAGAAATGCACACCTCGCTGGCGTAAAGCCTCACCTTTCTGCGCCTGTCTTCCCGAACCATAAACCTCGACATCTTCTCGTTGTAAAAGATGCATCGCATAGCTTTTGCCAACAAAGCCGGTTGCACCGGTAATCAGAACCTTCATAAACAACAATCTCTCATAAAAGCGTCTAACTTAGTCATATGGGCCTTATGCTTTGGCCAATAATCTACAAATTCGAAAAGCAGTTCTGTATGACCATAGTTTTCACGAACATCGATGAATACCGGATGATTAGCTAATAAAGCATTCTTGTACATACGTTCTGCACTGCGACAAGCAACCGTTTTATCCTGGCGGCCATGCAAAATGTATATCGGTACACCATTGTCAGCCACAAAATTTAACGGCTTGGTATCGGCGTAGTTTTCACCGCTATGTTGGATGGGAAAGATTTTCTGATACAGCTCAGATTTTTCGGGACAAAAACTGTATACGCCAGCCATGGAAATAATTCCTTTTATTCGATCCGCACTATAACCAAACTGCTGGGAAAAGGATTCATCCATTGTGGATAGCATGGCAATATGTGCTCCCGCTGAATGTCCCATTAAAAATAACGGCGCTTGGCTTAATCCGTAATAAGCTCCAGAGGTTTCTAACCATCCCAATGCCAAAGCGGCATCATTCACAAATTCAGGATAACTAGCTTCAGGATACAAACGATAGTTAATCACCATGGTAGCAATGCCCCGTTTCGCTAGAGCATGACCAAGAAAACCATACATATCCTTATGGCCCGTCCGCCATCCACCACCATGAATAAACATTAAGGTATAACGTGGCTTTTGGGTGGTAGGGATATAAAGATCCAAATGCTGTCGAGCCAGCTCACCGTAAGGGATATCTTTTACAACTTTGACATCGGCGCTTTTGGTAATTTGCTTTAAACCAAGCAAAACGGCTTCTTGGCCACGCAGTGCAATTGACTCTAAGATGGTTTCCATAATTTTTTGAACGTATTAGCTTTTGATATAAGAAATTACTTTTTGACGACAAATAAATGCGGTTTCACTGGCATAAATTGAGGTGTCATTAAGCTTATTCGGTTATCGCTGTGAATAAAATAGGGAATAAAGACACTTAGAGCATCTGGAAACCGATGCTCTAACTCAACCCGAATACCGGGCTGCTTGATAGCCGTATCTTTGCGCTCCGCCACAAAGTCTACATAAAGCGCCATCGCGCGATAACGTTTTTTCTTCGCTAATTGCTTGGCGGCTTTGCGCAACGCTTTAATAGCCGTTCGTGGTTTTGGTCGCTCATTTTTTTCAGGAATGCCTACTAACTCAACCTTACCTGAGTGAGTCACTCCCGCCAAAAAGGGATAAAAGGTAGCGCGTTTATGGAGCTCATCAGTCGCCAAGGGTAAAGTCTCATCGAGTAACAGTTGTAGCTCTTCCCTCGCTTTTGCCAGGGTTAACGGCTGTTCAGTGGCGATGGTAGATGGCTTGTTTAGTGGTACCGGTGCCGCAACTTTTTCAACAGCCTCGCTTTCATCGGCCAAACAAAAACTGACCGACAATCCACACCCCAATAACAGGGCACAAAACCTAGATAACCACTTGTGACTGCTCGTTTTTTCTACTTTCTGAATCATAAACACTCATTAGCCCACCAAACTGGATAGTCATAACATAGCGCCGATTCTGCCCTTCAGCAATTTTTGACACTATTAGTGAATTAGTGAATACTCCTGGCAATACTAATAAATAACAAAAACAACAATGAATGAACATTTGTTTTGGCAAATCCAATGACAGATTCTTCCAGCCAAAATAACAATCCAAAAGCCAACAAAACGACTGATTCCAAGTCGAATAGGCAGTATCGAAAGCCCAGAAGCAAACTTTCTAACCGACTGTTCCTTGCTGCTATTAGCGTATCCGTATTCATTGGCATTCTACTAAGCGGCACTCAAATATTGTTTGATGCCAAAGCGTCAAGACAAGAACTCAATCAGCAATTTCAATCTATTTTGGGTATGGTTACCGACAGTGCCACGCAAGCGATTTATCAGTTAGATAAAACCATGGCATCTCAGGTGATCGATGGCTTGTTCGAAAACCCTAGTGTCAGTTACGCAGGTATAATGCATTATGACGGCATAGCTCTAACTGAAAGACACCGGCAATTACCGAGAACAGCCTACGAACCTATCTCGCAACTCATTTTTGGCGAAGCGCTTACCTACACTTTTCCGCTACAGCACAAACAAATTACCTACTTAGACGCTAAAGACAGCAAGGCAGCTAAAGAAAGCATCGAGCTCTATGGGCACATGATTGTTACTATCAACCCTTCTTTAGCAACAGAATCCTTTATTAATCGCGCTTCCTTTTTATTGCTAGGGGGTTTAGTGCAGTCTGTGTGTTATGGATTAGCGCTTTATTTTTTATTTCAGTTTCTAATTACGCGCCCCATGACGCGAATCATCAAAAACCTCGAAGATGTTAATCCAAACCAACCCACATTTGTTGCCTTAAATATCCCCAAGGGCCATGAAGATGATGAGATTGGTACCTGGATTAAAAAAGTAAATGGGCTCTTTGAAGCAGTAAAAAAATATTACGGTGAACGCTTAATAGCAGAAGCTCATGTAGAGCACCTTAGTAACTACGATCTATTAACAGAATTACCTAACCGCCGCTTACTCATTAAGCATTTAGAACAAACCATCGCGGAATCTAACGAGAAGGATCAACCATTCGCATTACTCTGTTGTGCACTCGATGATTTTAACGCCGTCAACTTGCTGCATTCTTATCATACAGGTGACAAAATTTTATTAATGCTAGCTGAGCGTTTGAGAGAGACCATCGGTAATAAAAGCCAACTGGCTCGTCTTGGTGGCGATATGTTTGCTTTGATCGTCCCCAACATCACACCTAATAATGAACTTAAAGAAATTGCCAACAAACTCTTAGAGACCATTCATCTACCCTTTAATATTGATCAACACTCCATTCAAATTTCCGCATCTTTAGGAATTACCTGTTACCCAGACGATGGCATTAACGCAGAAACACTTTTAAAGAACTCTGAAAATGTGATGCAGCTTGCCAAGGCTCAGGGAGGCCATGGTTATGAGTTCTACGAGCAAAGCGTGGGTGAACGTTTGCGTGATACCAAGCTATTAGAGAAAAGCTTGTCTTTAGTGGTACAAAATGAAGAACTACAACTGGAGTTTCAACCACAGGTATTACTAGCGACTCAACAAATCATTGGTGTAGAAGCGTTGGTGAGATGGCACCATCCAAAACGCGGACTGATTTCGCCTTCAGAGTTTATTCCCATTGCGGAAAATAATCAGACCATTATTAAGATCGGTGACTGGGTATTAGAGCAGGCTTGCCGAACATTAGAGTTTTGGAAGTCCGTTTCTCCGACCGCAGAAAACTTTACCATCTCTGTGAATGTCAGCGCAGTGCAATTGCACTACTCGGATCTAGTCAAACGTATCACCTATTTAATTCAACGCTATAAGATTAATCCCTGGCAATTAGTACTAGAAATTACTGAAACCGCAGTGATGAGCAATGTGGATTCTGCCATCGATATACTCTCTGGTTTGAAAGAAACAGGTGTACAAATAGCCATAGATGACTTTGGCACCGGCCATTCGTCTTTAAGCTATATCAAGCAGATGCCTCTGGATAAAATCAAAATTGATGGTTCTTTTGTTCACGACATCATGAACGACACTAACAACGCCACTATCGTCAACGCCATCATTCAACTGGGCCATAGTCTCAATTACACCGTTATTGCCGAAGGCACTGAAACCCAAGCGCAAGTGGAATACCTAAGTGACTGCGGTTGTGATATTGCCCAAGGTTATTATTTCTACAAACCTCTTAAAGCAACCGAGTTGCTTCGAGTCGTGAAACAACAGTCCATTAAGCCTGTCACTAACCTGGTATTAGATGAGGATATGACAATTCCCGGGCTACATCGGTCAGTTTTCGATATCAGTAACGTCAACTAGGTGACCTGCGGGTCTGAAAAAGGGTACAATCCCACCACTTTTGTCGCCCGGTACATCCATTTGGCGACCTATATCTGATGTTTCACAGGAGTAAAATTACGTCATGTCTGATGCAATCGTGATCGTTAACGGTGCCCGTACCCCTATGGGCGGTTTTCAAGGTTCTCTAGGTGCTGTTTCCGCCCCTGAGCTAGGCGCTATTTCTATTAAAGAAGCACTTTCTCGCGCGGGTGTTAAGCCTGAAGAAGTAGATGAAGTCATCCTAGGCTGTGTGTTACCAGCGGGCTTAAAGCAAGGCCCTGCGCGTCAAGCATCTCTGAAAGCAGGCTTACCAACGGCTGTTGGTTGTACCACCATTAACAAGCTGTGTGGTTCAGGTATGAAAGCAGCCATGTTAGCTCACGATCTAATCGCAGCTGGCACCAACGACATCATGGTTGCTGGTGGCATGGAAAGCATGACCAATGCTCCCTACGTTCTAGGGAAGGCTCGTGGCGGCTACCGCATGGGTCACGGTGAAATTAAAGACCACATGTTCTTAGATGGCCTTGAAGACGCAGAGACTGGCCGTTTGATGGGTTCCTTCGCTCAAGAAGTGTCTGACAAAAACGATCTAACTCGTGAAGGCATGGATGAGTTCGCAATTGAATCTCTTAAACGTGCTCAAAAAGCCATTGAAGACGGCAGCTTTGAAGCAGAGATCGTTCCCGTCACTGTTAAAACCCGCAAAGGCGAAACCGTTGTTTCCGTAGATGAGCAACCTGGTAACGCTAACCTAGATAAGATTCCTCAGCTACGTCCTGCGTTTTCTAAAGATGGCACGGTTACAGCAGCTAACTCTTCTTCAATTTCCGATGGTGCTTCCGCACTGGTTCTAATGAAAGAGAGTACTGCCAAAGAAAAAGGTTTACAGCCTTTGGCAAGAATCGTTGGCCACACGACTCAATCGCAACATCCTTCCGAATTCACCCTAGCGCCTGTAGGCGCCATGGAAAAATTGTTTGAGAAAACTGGCTGGAGCGTAGATGACGTTGATCTATTCGAGGTTAATGAAGCATTTGCAATGGTTACTATGTTAGCCATGCAAAAGCACAACATTCCTCATGACAAAGTTAACGTTCATGGTGGTGCTTGCGCATTAGGCCATCCTGTTGGATCTTCAGGTTCTCGTATTATTCTTACGTTAATTCACGCATTGAAGAAATATGGTAAAACTCGTGGCGTGGCATCACTATGTATCGGTGGTGGTGAAGCAACAGCAATGGCATTAGAAATTCTTTAACGCCAACTAAGTTTTAAGTTACCAAAAAATAAAAAAAGGCTTGTTTTTAACAAGCCTTTTTTATTGGATTCGAAAACAGAAACAATTAAGCGCTTTCCACCATATCCTCAAATGGATTACCTATATTCAAATCCACTGCATTTTTAAATCCAGGAATCTGAATCTTATCGCTAGATAAATCAATCATCGCCTCATCAATCACACCTTCACCGAACTTATAAATAGGCGCTAAGTCCCCTTGCAAGGCCCGTTGATGATAGGCATCAGCTGCTAGTAATGTGCGCTCTCGCTTCGCCTGATAGTCATTAAATACTCTGCCACCATAGCGCTTTGCTAGCATCTGTTCTGACACTGAAGGTGACAACACCACAGCCGTTGCATTATTACCGCCAAACCCTTTGGAGTTGATGAAGGCAACATCCATATCGGCCTCAACATCGACATTTGATATTGATAAACGACCAGCATGCACATCATCAGCCACACGATCAATGGTTTTAATACCCGGCAATAATTGATGATGGAAAGAACCTAAGGTTGCTACCATTTGATCACCACTAGCCGGCGCCAATGAATGTCCAACATAACTTTTAATCGCTGTTACTGGCCAATTTTCAATATCAAAAGCCCTTGCAACACGATCAAAGATAGCTGACTCGGTGACTCTATTTTGCGGTGTGCTTGAACCATGCGCTTGTAACCAACTGCGCTGTTGCACCGCTTCGGCACCCAAGATTGCTTGAGCAGAAGCGACTGACTTCGCCAAGGTAATGTAGTTACCAGCCCCTGGAGAAGAGATAGAACGCTTAAAACCATCGGCATTAACAAACACATCGGTCACCGCGCCATGAACTTGAGCACCCAGTGTCATGGCCAACTCATCATCCATTAGCACCACATATTGAGCGGACTCAGCTAGGGTAAATCCGCAGTTATCAGAAAACGGGCGACTCGCTCGCTGATGATCCGGCCTTTCTGAGCTATCTAACTTTTTCAAGTTAACGTCAGTCGCCAAAGCACTCATAGCGGCGTAACCATCAATAATTTCTTGGGTTAACGGCGCTTCACTATTGCCCACTAAAACCACTCTGCGTCGACGGGACTGAATATCATCAACCCCCTGACGCAAGTTATATAAGAACGAAGCACAAGCACCGGTATTGGTTCCCGTTGCACCAACGCTACCTAATACATAGGCATTAATAAAATCCGTGGGCATGGAATTTAAGCCCAACGGTAATTGTTTTGCAGTGATACGCTTTCCTTGCTGGCGAGACTGCATTAAACCCTGATAGCCATGCTCATCCATTTGCGCCATCGCACTACTGGAATAAACAGCCACTTGGTCTGGCGTTATATGATCGAGAATCGTGTCCCATGGAATACCAATTGATCGAACGGCATCAGACGCAGCCATCACAGACAACTGCAAACCCTTGGGGTGAAATTGCGATCGATAGTATTCGCCGGGGTTGAAGCCAGTGGGCAACTGGCCTGCTGATTTCACAGCGATCCTATCGTACCAACTATCAAAATGATCTGGGGGTGACGGTTGTTCAAAATAGCGAACAAGGGTCTCGTCCAAAATCATGGGACCAAATTCGTGGAAAACTTCTTCTGCTGTAAAGACACTACCGTGGCGATCTTTATATTGGCCATCTTCACAGCTCACCACCCCCATCATAGTGGCTAACCCGAGCAAGGTCTCCCTGCGCTTTGTCTCTGAAAGGCTATCAATCACCATGCGTTGAAAACCTTGGTGAAAAGAACTGCGTCCAGCGGCGTTATAGCCACCAAAACCCACAATCACTGGAAAACGTGTCATGCCTATCCCCTCAAGTCACTCATTACCCATCGATTTGCTCTTGTAAGCCACCTTTTGGTAGCCGTTTTAAGTCGAGTATATGGAGGAATTAGGCACGAAGAGCGCCAGACCGGCCCTCAAAAGCGCCAAACTAGCCAAATGACCAGTTTGGCATCTAGAATGACTAGTTAGTCTTAAGTAAATAGATATAGTAGACACGCCACTTTGTCCTTGGATTTGAAGTATGAGTATTGTCACTTTCCTGCTTTGCGATCGCATGCTGGCTACCAGCACAACACTTCCTATTGAGATGTTTCAAACTGCGGAAGGCGCAGCATTTGGTGTAGATCGCAAACGACAACCCCATATCATTCAGACGGCTTCGGTATCGAAAGATCAAGTGACTACCAGCAGCGGCTTTGCGCTCAATGCAAATCTGACATTAGACGAAGTGAAATACACCGATTTAATTTTTATTCCCGGGCTTTGGCGAAACCCAAGATCAATCGTGGCAAAGAATTCACAAATAACTGAGTTTATAAAACATCATCACAGCATGGGTTCGATTATCAGTGGCGTTGGTACCGGTTGCTGCTTTATGGCGGAGGCCGGTTTACTTGATGAGAAACCAGCGACCACTCACTGGTATTACTTCGATCAATTTGAACGTTCATACCCAGCAACCAACCTAAAAAGGCAGTATTTTATTACACAGGCGGGTAATCTTTATTGTGCAGCTAGTGTAAACGCGATGGCAGATCTAACCGTTCACTTCATTAAAATGATTTATGGTGAAACCATTGCCAACCAAGTTCAACGCCATTTTTCCCATGAGATAAGAAGAGACTATGAAAGTATTAGTTTCTTTGAAGGCAACGCAAATTATCACCCGGATGAAGACATCGTCCAGGCACAAACTTGGATGCAAGACAACTATCAAAGGGATTTTAAGCAGGCTGACTTAGCTGAACGTTTTCACATGAGTATTCGTACTTTTAATCGTCGTTTTAAAAATGCGACCGAGAAAACGCCATCGCAGTATTTGCAGGAAATTCGAGTTGGTGTGGCTAAGGATCTTTTAAAAACTAGTAACCTTTCTATTCAGGAAATTGCATTACAAGTAGGCTATACCGACATTAGCCATCTAGCATCACTATTTAAAAAGTATCTCAATATAACGCCATCCGAGTATCGCGAAGTGGTTAGAGGCAAACTTTTTAATGCCGCTGAAGCTTAACAACTTCTTAATACAATAAGGCGACTGAAATAACTAAATAATGCTTGCATATATTCATTCGCATATAAAAAACCGATTTTTTTCGCCTTCTTAGATCAAATCGCTCTTTAATTTCCTTACACAAATACAAAAGTATTCGTTAAGCTTAAAAATACCAACAAATGTTAGTTCACCACCCCGAGCTATCATTTCGGTCATCGGGTTTACCCAACCTGAATATTGGTAAGGAGATTATTATGTTCGACAAAATCGAGCAGGCGCATCTTAGTGAATTGCATTTCAAGAGCGACGAATCGTCGCAACTCAAATCTATTATTGCTATCCATAACACCAAGCTAGGTCCTGCCCTAGGCGGTTGTCGTTGTATTGAATACGACTGCGAAGAATCTGCTGTTAATGATGTGATTCGACTGGCAAAAGGCATGAGTTATAAAGCTGCTTTAGCTGGCGTACCCCAAGGTGGTGGCAAAGCAGTGATTATGAAACCTAGGAAAATTGAAGATCGCGTAGCTCTTTACCAATCGTTTGGTCGCTTTGTAGACGAGCTCGGAGGCCGCTACATTACTGCGGTCGATAGTGGTACCAACTTAAATGACATGGACCAAGTTTCTAAGGTCACTCACCATGTATCTGGTTCCCATCAAGATGGTTTAGATCCTTCACCCATCACAGCGTTGGGCGTTTTCGCCGGTATAAAGTCCGCCGTTAAACATAAGCTAGGATACGAAGATTTAAATGGTGTACACGTTGCGATACAGGGCATTGGTAATGTAGGCGGATCACTAGCTGATTTGCTATATCAAGCAGGCGCAAGATTAACGCTTACCGATATCGATACTGAAAAACTCGATGCTTGTAGTAAAAAACTCAATGCCGCTCAAGTTCAACCAGAAGATATCTATAACGTTAGTTGCGATGTATTTGCTCCATGTGGATTGGGCGCAGTCATTAACGATGAAACAATCAACCAACTTCAATGCGCAATCGTCGCCGGCTCCGCGAACAACCAATTGGCCAGCAATGAGCATGGCAACATTCTACATCGAAAAGACATTCTCTATGCGCCGGATTACGTGATTAATGCTGGTGGGTTAATTAATGTTTCTCTCGGCATTATTGGTGTCGAGGAAGCAATTATTCGCAATAAAACCTTGGGAATACATCAAACCTTAAACGAAATTTTCCAACGCTCTAAAGTCGACAACACGCCACCCCATGTGATTGCCGACCTAATGGCTGAAGAAGTGCTTTACCATTAAAAACTAAACACACGATGATAAAAAGGGCCACCCCCTTGCCATCGTGTTTTCCATATAAAGGCCAAAATCCTTTGGAGGTAGTATGAAACCATTAACCAACAGCTTTAGGGATAAGCTGCAATTCTTAAATGAAGCCGGTGAGTTAATTCAGGATTTACCCCGTCACCTTAAAGTAAATCGACTAGTCGATTTTTATCAAACCCTAGTGATGATTCGCCTGTTTGATAAAAAAGCCGTAGCTCTGCAACGCACCGGACAAATTGGTACCTACGCATCCTGTTTGGGCCAAGAAGCGGTAAGCACTGGCATTGGCTTTGCGATGCAATCCACCGATGTGTTAGCAAATTATTATCGCGATCATGGCGCTCAATATTTAAGAGGCGTAAAGCTCCATCAAATGCTCCAATACTGGGGCGGCGATGAGAGAGGTAACGTTTTTGAAGGTGATGCCAAAGAAGATCTACCCAATTGCGTACCTATTGCTACCCAAATCACCCATGCAGCGGGTATTGCATCTGCGTTTAAGTTACGCCATCAGAAAAGAGCGGTGGTAGCGACCTCCGGTGAAGGTGCGACTTCTCGTGGTGATTTTTACGAAGCCTTAAACTTAGCAGGCGTATGGCAGCTACCTTTAGTTATGGTGGTTAATAACAACCACTGGGCCATTTCCGTTCCCAGAGAATTACAAACTGCTTCACCCAATATTGCAGCAAAAGGTCAAGCAGTTGGTATCGAGGGCATCTTAGTCGATGGCAACGATATTATCGCAGTGCAGACAGCTGTTCACCATGCTCTAGAAAAAGCCCATTCCGGCAAGGGAGCGACATTAATCGAAGCAGAAACTTATCGACTCTGTGATCACACCACCGCAGACGATGCAACTCGCTATCGAGATGCTAACGAAGTAAACCAAGCCTGGGAAAAAGAACCCATCAAGCGTTTGCAAACATTTTTACATCACCAAGGCTTGTGGTCCCCAAACCAAGAAACAGAATGGGTACAACACTGCCAACAGCATATCGAGAACGAAGTCGAACAATACCTCAATATGCCACCCCAAGAGCCCGGTGACTTTTTCGATTATTTATATGAAGAACTTCCCTACGCTTATCAGCAACAGCGGGATCAATTCATCGCCAAAGCAGGAGGTGTTCAGCATGGGCATTAATGAGCAACTACATCAAAATGACAACGCCTCTTTATCACAAACTAAGATTGTCACTTTAGTTGAAGCAGTAAACTTAGCCCTGTATCGAGCCATGAATGACGATGAAAATGTAGTAGTACTCGGTGAGGACGTTGGCACCAATGGTGGAGTGTTTCGCGCCACCCTGGGCTTAAAGGAAACCTTCGGCTGTACGCGCGTCATGGATACACCACTAGCAGAAACGCTAATTGCGGGTGTTTCAGTGGGCATGGCCACACAAGGTTTAAGACCCGTTGCTGAAATTCAGTTTATGGGATTTATTTATGCGGCAGTAGAGCATTTAATTTCACATGCGGCACGAATGCGTAATCGCACCCGTGGGCGTTTAAGTTGCCCCATGGTTTTGAGAGCTCCTTATGGTGGTGGCATACATGCGCCAGAACATCATTCTGAAAGCACTGAAGCCATCTTCGCACACACACCAGGCTTAAGAGTGGTGATCCCCTCCTCGCCAACTCGTGCTTATGGTTTATTACTGAGCGCAATTCAAGATCCAGATCCGGTTATTTTTCTTGAACCAAAACGCATCTATCGAATGGTGAAGCAAGAAATTAATGACGATGGTATTGGCTTGCCATTAGATACCTGTTTTACCTTGAAAGAAGGCACAGACATCACGCTAGTCTCATGGGGAGCAATGGTTCATGAAACCATGCAAGCAGCAAAGGAATTAGCTCAAGAAGGCATACATGCTGAAGTCATCGATGTGGCCAGCATTAGCCCGTTAGATATGGATACAATTTTAATGTCCGTTCGCAAAACCGGGCGCTGCGTCATTATCCAAGAAGCTACTCGCAGCTTTGGTGTTGCTTCGGAAATTTCATCTCGTTTGGCAGAAGAAGGTCTGCTTTATTTACAAGCGCCAGTAGCAAAGGTTACCGGTTTCGATACACCCATGCCCTATTTTAAGAACGAGCAAATTTATATGCCCACTGTTAACGATATTAAAAACACCGTAAAAAATACCTTGGAGTTCGCATGAAATACTTCAAATTGCCAGACTTAGGAGAAGGCCTGCAAGAAGCAGAAGTGGTTGAATGGCATGTCAAAGCGGGCGACATGGTGGAAGTGGATCAAATTATCGTATCCGTTGAAACGGCAAAAGCCATCGTCGATGTTCCTTCACCACAGACCGGTCAAATCGCAGCGTTATTCGGTGCAGAAGGCGATTTGATTCATATCGGTGAGCCCTTAGTTGAATACGCAGGTGAAGAGCAAGACGATAGCGGTACCGTCGTGGGCGAAATGCAAACCGCCGATAACGAAGCGCAAAAAGATCAATTTATTATTGGTAGCAATGCTTCAAGCAATCGCGCTCACCAACAACCGTTAGCAACCCCTGCTATTCGCGCTTTAGCCAAGCGTCTTAATGTA
>JAKSAW010000450.1 GCA_022361455.1 Pseudomonadales bacterium
CAGCAGCGCCGAGCCTAACGGGCGCTGCAGGGGGGAGTTCATGAAACATCAAGCTCTTGTAATGGCGCTCTCGATGGCGACGGCGCTTCCGTGCGTCAGCATGGCGCAAGTCGCGCCGGTCGGGCCGGAGCTCCAGGTCAACACCTTCACCACCAACTCTCAGTACGCCCAGCGTGCGCGTTCCGTAGCTCAGTCGCCGGATGGCAGCTTCGTCGTCGTGTGGCATGACTACTACAACAATCGAGACGGAAACAGTGCCGCGGTCATAGCGCAGCGCTTCGACAGCACCGGTGGAGCTGCCGGAACAGAGTTCGTGGTCAACACGTACACGAGCTCGCTTCAGGGGTTCCCAGCCGTCGCCGTGGCACCAGCGGGCGACTCGTTGGTCGTCTGGGAGAGCGATGGGCAAGACGGCAGCCTAAGAGGAGTCTTCGGCCAGCGATTCAACAGCACCGGCGCGCCGGCAGGCAGCGAATTCCAGATCAACAGCTATACGAGCCACCACCAGCGCTTGCCCCGTGTCGCCGCGGACGCCGGCGGCGACTTCGTAGTAGTCTGGCAGAGCTACACACAGGACAATTTCGGCGATGGAGTGTTTGGCCAGCGTCTGGACAGCACCGGAGCAGCGATCGGCACCGAGTTCCAGATCAACACGTATACGACGTCGAACCAGCGAGAGCCGAGCGTCGCCGTGAACGCCACCGGGGGCTTCGTGGTGGTATGGCAGGACGGTGGCGGCGACGGGTCCGGCTACGCCATCTCCGGCCAGCAGTTCGACAGCAGCGGCGCAGCCTCGGGAACGGAATTCCAGATCAACGCATTCACGACCGGGACTCAGTATCGACCGGATGTCGCCGCCTTGAGCGGAGGCAGCTTTCTCGTCGTCTGGAGCAGCAGCGGTCAGGACGGCTCGAGCTATGGAATCGTCGGCCGACGTCTGGCCCCTTCGGGCGGGCCGGTCGGCGGCGAGATCGCCGTCAACACCTACACGACGAGCTCTCAGGTAACTCCCGCCGTCGCCGCCGTCTCCGATGGCGGCTTCGTCGTGACATGGCGCAGCTACAACGATGGCTCCAGCATCGGCATCTGCGGCCAACGCTTCGATGACCTGGCCGCTCACGCCGGTGCCGAGTTCCTGGTCAACAGCTACACGACCGGCAGCCAGTACAATCCATCGATCGCGGCCGGCGGCGACGGCAACTTCGTGGTCGCATGGAACAGCTCTTACCAAGACGGTTCGAGCACGGGGGTGTTCGCTCAGCTGATGTGCACGGACAGCGACGAGGACCTGGTC
>JAKSAW010000122.1 GCA_022361455.1 Pseudomonadales bacterium
ACCTGTGGCTTAACTTCTTCCCACTCCCAGTTGTCACGCATGTAAGCCGTGTTGATTTCACTGTCGAAGTGACCGATGTTGCAAACAACAGCGCCATTCTTAAGGCTTTGCAACATTGGAGCGTCACAAACGTCAACGTTACCAGTGGTGGTAACGATAAGGTCGGTGGTACCAAGCAATTGCTTGTCGATGCTTTCCAAACCGTTGTTAACACCGTTGATGTAAGGAGACACAACTTCGAAGCCGTCCATGCAAGCTTGCATTGCACAGATAGGATCGATTTCAGTCACTTTAACGATCATGCCTTCTTGACGAAGTGAAGCGGCAGAACCTTTACCTACGTCACCGTAACCGATAACCAATGCCTTCTTACCAGCAAGAAGGTGGTCGGTACCGCGCTTGATAGCGTCGTTCAAAGAATGGCGGCAACCGTATTTGTTGTCGTTCTTAGATTTAGTCACAGCATCGTTTACGTTGATCGCAGGTACTTTCAAAGAACCTTCTTCGATCATTTCTAATAAACGGTGAACACCGGTGGTGGTTTCTTCAGAAATACCGTGGCAGTTGCCTAAGATTTCTGGGTATTTTTCGTGAAGGATCTGAGTTAAGTCGCCACCATCATCAAGGATCATGTTAGCGCCCCAGTCTTCGCCGTCTTTAACAACGGTTTGTTCGATACACCACCAGAATTCTTCTTCGGTTTCGCCTTTCCATGCAAACACAGGAATGCCTGCAGCAGCAATGGCAGCAGCAGCGTGGTCTTGGGTAGAGAAGATGTTACAAGAAGACCAGCGAACGTCAGCACCTAATTCAACCAAGGTTTCAATCAAAACCGCGGTTTGAATGGTCATGTGGATACAACCCATGATTTTTGCGTCTTTCAAAGGTTGGTCTGCTTTGTACTTTTTGCGAAGCGCCATTAGTGCCGGCATTTCACCTTCAGCGATATCAATTTCTTTGCGGCCCCATTCTGCGAGAGACATGTCCGCTACTTTATAATCTGAAAAATTGTTTTCTAATACTGCACTCATGATTTTTTCCTCAACTATAGGTTTAACTGAGAGTTTACGGACAATTAAAGGTTAGCGTCGGCACGTAGTGCTTCGGCTTTATCAGTCGCTTCCCAAGTGAACTCAGCTTCTTCACGACCAAAGTGACCGTAAGCAGCAGTTGCTTTGTAAATAGGACGACGTAGATCAAGCATTTCGATGATGCCGCGAGGACGTAGGTCGAAGTGCTTGCGAACTAATTCAGAAATTTGATCTTCAGATACTTTGTTAGTACCGAAAGTGTTAACAGAAACAGAAGTAGGCTCTGCAACACCGATTGCGTAAGACACTTGAATTTCACAACGATCCGCTAGGCCAGCTGCAACGATATTTTTTGCAACATAGCGACCAGCGTAAGCAGCTGAACGGTCAACTTTGGAAGGATCCTTACCAGAGAAAGCACCACCACCATGACGGGCAGCACCACCGTAAGTATCAACAATAATTTTACGACCCGTTAGACCACAGTCACCCACAGGGCCACCAATAATAAATTGGCCAGTTGGGTTTAAGTGATATTTGGTGTCAGCGTGTAGCCATTCTGCAGGTAGTACAGGCTTCACGATTTCTTCTAGTACGGCTTCCTGAAGATCTTTTAACTTGATGTCTGGATCGTGTTGAGTTGAAAGAACAACAGCATCGATTGCAACAGGCTTACCATCTTCATAGCGTAGGGTTACCTGGCTTTTTGCATCTGGGCGCAACCAGCCCAGTACTTTGTTTTTGCGCAGGTAAGCTTGACGCTGTACTAGACGGTGAGAGTAGTAAACCGCAGCAGGCATTAATACGTCAGTTTCGTTAGTGGCGTAACCAAACATTAAGCCTTGGTCACCAGCGCCTAAGTCTTTTTGCTCACCTTCGTCAACACCCATGGCAATGTCAGCAGATTGCTTACCGATGGCGTTTAATACTGCGCATGATTCGCCATCGAAACCAACGTCTGAGCTGTTGTAACCGATATCCAAAATAACGTCACGAACGATATCTTCTAGATCAACATAAGTGTTGGTACGAACTTCACCGGCAATCACAGCCATACCGGTTTTTACCATAGTTTCCACAGCAACACGTGCGTGTGGATCGTCTTTAATGATCGCATCAAGCACGGCATCAGAAATCTGGTCGGCCATTTTATCCGGATGGCCCTCGGAGACTGACTCAGATGTAAAAATGGAATATTCGCTCATTGCTGTGTCTTCCTCTATTTAAATAAGCAATTAATGAAAAGGATTTAAGGGTTTTTCAAAACGTCTAACTTGAATCTGAAAGCCGTTGCGTAAACCTAAATACAACGACTCGCTTTCTTCTAAACCAGCGGCTTTTGCCCACTGGGTTAAATCTTCCGGTTCAAAACCAAGCCATAAATCACCGCAGTTTTCTTTGGCCCAGATTTGATCGTGGTGGCATAGATCGGTGACGATCATGGAGCCACCGGGCTTTAACAGAGCCCAACTATCGATAAAGACATCAGCCGGCGAAGGCACATGGTGAAGTACCATGTTGCACACAATATGATTGGCCATTTTATTTTTGTGAATGGCTGTTTGCGTGTCGCCGAGCAAAAAATCGATATTGTCTAACTTTTCCTGGCTTGATAGGTGCTGCGCTTGTTCCAGCATCTCTTCCGAAATATCGAGTGCAGTGATTTGTTCAA
>JAKSAW010000243.1 GCA_022361455.1 Pseudomonadales bacterium
AAGAACTCCCTCCTCTAACATTTCAGGTTGAGGAAGAGCTAAAGAAACTATTCACTAAAATCGACAACCAAGTTGCAAATTCCATTGAGCTAAACGAAGAATCAATATCAAGCTTAGTCTTCGCTATTGTTATTTCAACCATACTTAGCGTTATGGTTTCAATACTGGCAAGTGTTAAAGCTGGTATCAACATTAACCAATTCGTCGAACTTCTTGTTGACCGCGTTTCGAGCTTAGCTGCAGGAGATCTAAGAACCCACCCTAAAAACTTTAAAAACGCTTATCGAGGGGAGCTAAGCCTTCTTAATGAAAGCTTTAATACAATGACACTATCCCTGGCAGCAACTATATCAACCATTGGTAGACAAGCGGGAATACTAGCTCACTCCTCTCTACAGGTTAGATCGATTTCTGATGAAATTTCCGATGCATCAAAAAGGGAACTAACTAGCTACAACGCAGTTGCTAAGGCTCTTGAATCCTTCGTTGACGCACAACAGCAATCCAAAGATTGGACATCAAAAGCTAAGAACATTCTTTCCCAAACAACTGAAAGAACCTCTAAATGCATCGAAACAGTCGACAACAACATTCAAGAGATGAAAAAAACAGTCGGATTAGTACGGCAAGCATCTACAGATGTAGAAAATTTGAAAGATGAAAGCGTTAAAATTGACTCGGTAACATCAGCGATACACCAAGTAGCAGATCAAACCGGCTTAATCGCCCTAAACGCAGCTATTGAAGCAGCCAGAGCTGGCGAACATGGCAGAGGCTTTGCGGTAGTCGCAGATGAAGTACGAAATTTATCTACCCGCACCTCGAACTTAACAGACGAAATCAGTGAAGTGATAAAAGGTTTTTTCATCAAAGTAGATAATGCGATCACAACCATGAACAGCATAATCGCACAAGTCGACATCAGCATGCGTCGATCGGAAGAATCTGGATTTCTATTGAATCAGATGACAGATTCGGTTAATGAGATCGTACGTTCAAACACCTTAATATCTAAAAGCGCTGAAGAGCAAAGCGAAAGCATGGTCAATCTTGGCGAACAGCTTCAGGTGCTTTCAGAGACAATGTCATTAAATGCAAGCAAAGCTCTTCTAGTGACAGATATCGGAGCCAATTTAAATCATACGATGGAGCTGGTAAATGACCTCCTAAACGGTTTCACCTTCGATCATGACCTAACGATGTCAACAGACAAAGAGCCACTTAGATTAATCCCAGCAAATATACGACTGAACTTAGTCATTAATGGAAAAAAGATTGAGACAATTTCTACCAGTATTGGTGCGCTATCTATTAAGGCGATTGCCCATAGAAATCACCTCGAATTATTACATACAAATCAGGACATTATCGTCGAACTATATCGACCTTGGGATACGTTTGAGGAATACGTATCCCAAGAACCTCTTTCTTTGATGAGTAATATTAAGGAAATAGTGCAGGTTGAGCGTACCGACAAGTACAATCTCGAAATAGTCATTACTGATAAAAACAATAACTTAGATACTGATTGGAAAGCGCTTTATGATCATTTTGATTGATATGACTCTACTGCATATGACTATTTTATCTATCAATTACATTGCTTCTTTTAGGAACGATAGGAAGCATTAACACTCAAATGTAGATCAAACTCGTTAATCATTAATAAATCTAGTGTTATTACAAGGACTACCCACAACATGCGAAATATCTATCTAGCTCTAGCCATATTCCTTTGCACCGTATAGCGCTCATGCAGGCTTCTTCGATAAGGTCAAAACAGTCGTCGGCGGCCATATTGATGATATTCAATCTCGATTCATGGACGACCAAATTATTGAGGGTACTGAGATCGCAAAAACAAACTTTCGAGAGAACGATCGAGGCCAAGATTCTTTACATAACGGATCTGGTTCGGTCTCAATAATTGAAACCGAAGAAGGGCGCTTTATACAACTTGGGAAAGATTTCTCCTCCACTCCTGGACCAGATTATCATGTATATATTTCTCAAGACCGCGACATTGACCATGAAGATCGTTTCGATACCGAACGCCAGATAGAATTAGGGCGACTAATCAAGGGGGCCGGTGCAAGCTTTTACAAAATCCCTGAAAATACCAAGTTTCAATCAGTTACGATTTGGTGCAAGGCATTCGGGGAATTCATTACAAGCGCTAATATTGACCTTAAGTGAATTCGTTTAAACTTATTAGGAAATCGACTCACCAACGTGAAATACAATAAAAGCACATACAGCGCAACTCAAGGGTATATAGACCAATATCGTTAACCCTATGCAAATAACATTTTTGCTAACTTTTTCTAAGAACTCTAAGCAGTAAAAGGTTATTAGAACTTGAAAGAGAGAGCATACTGCTATAACGATCAGGCTATCAAAAACAATCCAATACCCAAGGTCACTAACAACCCAATAACGGTGACCACAAAGGATAACGAAAATACTCCACACACAGATTAGGTAGATATATGATTGAATAATCCCTTCTACGGCCAATCTACTTCTCAATATATGAAAAACTAGGAGACTAGCGAGGATAATAACCGGCACACACAAGAATAGAGTATTAATGCCCAAGACCTCATTCAAGCATTCTTGTAACAATATGGCTCGTGAAATGTTGTGCAACATTTGAAATACAACGCTGCATTTCACTTTTCAAACGCGCAACGTGAGAGGCTCGAAACATATATTAGCTTCGCGAGCCCTCGAATTTCATCATAATAATAAATGCGATTACCAACAGAAACGGCCCACTTAATGCGATGAAAGCCAACACCACCTCCATGTTTGTAAATTGACGCTTCGCTTCTGAAAGCGAGCCAGAAGTTGCCATAAGATAGCAAAGCGTGGCTGGGCATATGATTAAGTAAAGAAATGCCGCCACAAAAAACTCGAGATATGCTAGTTTACCCGTAATTATCAAGTAAAATCCATATGCTATTGGGGTTAGATAGTAGAACACTAGCACTTCCATACCAGGACCTCACACTCTTTATTATTATTTTTCGTTTAATAGTGATCGACACTCACCCTATTGTACAGTATTCAACTTACTGCAACATGCGCACCAAATTGATGTACAGGCTCAAGTCTATTTATCGGTGAGAAATATTTGCGGGGAAAATATTCATTCGGCTTATTTCTTTGAAGTTCCAACAAGGAAAGATTCACTGATCATTTTCTCATTCAATGTTAAACTTTTTATTGAATCCGGAAATAGTTAGAATTTTCTTAATAGAATCACTTAAACCTATAAGATTTATCGATACGTGTTCAAATTTTTTCCTTATCAGCAACAACCTTCCCAACCCTTCACTATTAAGATACTTAACATTCTCGAAGCTCAAAATGAGAGAGCCTTTTATGTCTACGTTCTCCATGCTATCCAACCACTTCTCCAAACCAATAGAAGAAGTAAGAGTGTTATCATCCAACAATAGAATATGATTATGATCGTTCATGCAATAAACTACCTCTTTAAATAAGGTTCGAATTTAGCGCTAGACGCCCTCCCATATATATGACATAAGCAATTTATATGCCTCTACACTAAAAATTCAGGTTTCTATATCCCTATAGTCAACTGATGCGACAACCACACTCATCAGAATTGAACTAGCATTCTTCCAAGCCTGATAATACTCGTTTACCATAATCAGGATCAGCGAGTGAAAATTGATTGATCATCCTGTCTTGAACCGAGTCTGTTGCGAACTTTAATCCATCAACTATATTGTAAATCAACTGATCTTTCTGATCATCGGTCATAATTCTAAACAAGTCACCCGCCTGCCTAAAGCAGTCGCCATATGAACCTTCATGAGCAGCTATTACTAGCTCTTCAGAAAGATGTAAAACAGGTTCACTGACATCCGAGGTTGGTCTTGGAGAACCGGTTCTATCATTGGGGTAAAAGTTAACTGCGCTTGTCTGGTTTCCTGATTCTTGCTGTATACCTGCAAATGCACCGTCCCTCTGATAGTTGTGAACAGGGCATTTAGGTTTATTCGAAACTAGCTGATTATAGTTTGCACCCAACCTATATCGCTGGGCATCAGGATAAGCTATTAATCGTGCTTGAAGCACCTTATCAGGACTTACTCCAACACCAGGAACCACGTTTCCAGGACTAAAAGCTGATTGCTCATTTTCAGCAAAGAAGTTCTCAACATTTCTATTTAAGATGAGCTCCCCTATTTCAATTAGAGGGTAATCACTATGAGACCACACCTTAGTTAAATCAAAGGGATTAACTTTATATTCCTTGGCTTCAGACTCTGGCATAATTTGAAGACATACCTTCCAACTAGGAAAAATACCTGCATCAATTGCATACACTAGATCAGCTTGGGCACCTGTTGTATCCAACCCCTTAGCTTCATTATTAGTAAGTGTTTTAACACCTTGGTTAGTCTTAAAATGCCATTTAACCCAAAATCGCTCACCACTATTATTCCAAAGTGATAATGTGTGTGAACCGTATCCGTTCATATGCCGATATGAATAGGGAATACCACGATCTGACATCAAGATAGTTAATTGATGCAGAGATTGCGGGTGATTTGCCCAAAATTCATAAGCGCTCGCAGGATTCGGTAAATTGGTTCGCGGATCTTTCTTCTGAGAATGAACAAAATCTGGGAACTTAGCAGGGTCATTGATAAAAAATACAGGCGTGTTGTTACCAACAATGTCGTAATTTCCATCTTCGGTATAAAACTTAACTGCAAATCCACGCGGATCCCGCACGTAGTCACTTGAATCCTGACCACCTCCAACGGTTGAAAACCTTACAAATACATCCGTCTTTTTACCTTTCTGATTTAGGAATTTGGCACAAGTATAATCAGACAAGTCATTATTCAATATAAACTCACCATATGCTGCGGAGCCTCTTGCATGGACAACCCTTTCTGGTATGCGCTCTCTATTGAAATGGGCTAACTTTTCTATCAACCTGAAGTTGTCAAATGTTAATGGGCCACTCTTACCTGCGCTAATACTTGTGTCATCATTTGCTATTGGACATCCAGTACTTGTTGTTAGAATTGATTTTCTACCCGTCATGACCCACTCCAATTATCTATCGAAGATATATACTCCTAGATTCTTAATTCTGACACCAATTACTTAAACAGATCGTAAGAACCAATTTAATTAATACTTGCAACAATTAAACCAAGGGAGCGGGGTTTACCAGACATAAGATAGTAACGAAATGCGCAATATTCTGCGCCGGCATCAAGCTGCACAACATTTCCACATAAAGCGATATACTTCGGCTTGCATATTGATAGTAAACATCATTACAGAATTAATAGGTGTTGCAGCAATGAGACTCTTAAACTACAAAATATGGCACCTAAAACTAACAGCCCCAAGCACACTGTTAATTATTTCCGCCCTAGTCATTTGCCTATTAGTCGAGGAGCTTGGGATACCGAACTTATCGCTTTGATATAGAGAATGCGGGCATACTACGCGACGCTTGACTAACTGGATTACACATCTAAAACATATGAGAATATTGGCGAGTTACACGCGGAAATCTATCAGAAGATTCCTCGATTCAACATAAATTGGATCTTGCCATCGATCACATCGCAGCACTATAGGAAAAAAGTAATGAAGAGCATAGAAATCTGAGGCCTTTCAACAACAGATCTTATGAAACATTCCACGAACCTCAAAGATTCTATAGCCTTAATCGAATTCAGCGATGCAGACATGGGCTATCTTGGTTTACAAAAAGGCGAAGAATAGCGACAAAGATTCACTAGCATCTAGCTTAGGTGCTCTTCTAATAATGTTTTTCACTATTGTAATTCTTGCTCCACTCCAAAAACTCAGGTAGCCGAGCGGGTTTACTGAAATAGAACCCCTGAGCATAATTACACCC
>JAKSAW010000250.1 GCA_022361455.1 Pseudomonadales bacterium
TCGGGGATCGGCTGCCTGGTATATGTCGTTGCCATGCTCTCGCTGAATTTCGACCAGTGCAGGTTCCTGAGGTCCCAAGCGTTGAGCCGATTCAAAACGGTGATCCCGAAAATGAGGTGAGGGGCGTTAAGGGCCGAAGAGGGGCCGATCGCTTCCCAGTGGTGCAATGACCGCGCAGGAGAACTGTATGAATATCCTTTTTCTTTCGCACCGAGTTCCGTTTCCGCCGGATAAAGGGGGTCGCTCCAATGCCAACTATTGCCTAATTCACCTGATTCGAACCCATCCATAAAAGGAGGTTTAGCGTACACTAAGCCGGGCGATGTTACCGAGACAGCATCAAGAAAAAGACCGTCTTCGTCACCGATGGTATTGAAATCGCCTGTGCCGCCATGTTGAAATCGAATTACGAACGTATCGGTCAGGCTAAGGCCAACATCGGCAGCGAGTAGATCTACATCCAGTGGTGGTAACTCCCCAAAAGAAAAATCGCTCCAGGCACCGGGATTGAAACCGAAAACCTTACGGAATGAGTTTCCTCCGTTATCACTGAACCAAATACCGTCAGCGGCTTCTGTGTTGTCTTGGAAGTCCTGGATTTTAAAACGTAGTTCAACTTGTTCATGTTTTGAAAGATCAAGATGCAGGTCGATGGCATTTGTTGTGTAATTGCCATCAGTTCTACGACCCATCAGTAATCCTTGGAAGCCGTCCGGAAATTCTCCCGTGACTAGATTAACCCAACCGCCGGGTCTGATTGTGCTAGGATCGCTGGTGGTAATCGGATGGGACCAACGCCAGGCCGGACCAATTTCACTACCCTCGAAACTATCGGTGAAAGGCAGTGTTGCGAATTGGGTAACTCGCTCATAAACTTTGATATGGTCAAAATAAATTCCATCTTCATCTCCAATGGTATTGCTGTCACCGGTGCCATATTGTTGGAAACGAATAACAAATCTGTCTGTTAGGACCAAGCCGTTATCAAGGGCTAGAGCGCTGACATCCAATGGGGGTAATTGCCCGAAATTATCGACCCAGCTCGCACAATCGAACGAATAAACCTTGCGAAATGTGTCACCTCCGTCATCACTGAACCAAATGCCGTCACCCGCGTTATTGTTCTCTTGCAAATCTCCAATCCAAAAATGGAGATCCACATTTTGTTTGCCTGCCAGGTTTAAGTGCAGGTCTAAGGCCACTGCAGTTTCCGGGCCGTCACTGGAACGGTCAAGACGAACAGCCCTGAAACCGTCCGGCACATCTCCTTCGACAATGGTAACCCGTCCGCCAGGGCGAATTACATTAGGTGACGTCGTGTCGCTAGGGTCGCCAACTCGCCAGGAGTTACCTAATGTTTCTTCTTCGAACCTGTCGTCGAATGGTAAATCGGAAAAAATAGTTTCTGGGATAGAAACCTTGACATTATCAAGAAACAAACCGTCTTCATCTCCGATCGTGTTGAAATCCGCATCGTCTCCTTGCTGAAACCGGATGACGAAATTATCAGTCAAGGCCAGACCGTTTTCCGCAGCCAATCGGTCGACGTCAAAAGCAGGCAGCTCACCATAGAAATCATTCCAATTGGCAGGGGAGAAGCTATATACCTTGCGAAAGTCCTGGCCGCCGTCATCACTAAAGAATAGGCCGTCATCGGGGCCGTTCTCATCCTGAAAATCTCTAATGCTGAA
>JAKSAW010000343.1 GCA_022361455.1 Pseudomonadales bacterium
AGTTATAATGAGTATCTTCTATCGCACGCACTTAAACAACCTAAGCCATTCGACCTCCCGGTTAATATAGTAAGAGCACTATATCTGTGAGCTTTATGGTGATTAGAAACTAAGCTGCCGAGCGAAAACACAAATGCTATTAATTTAGAGCTTTTTCTAGTGACATTGGTTGGAAGATATTGAGGTCAACTCTGAGGACATGAGTGGACTCCGTATTTTGGCATAACCAGAAAAGGAGCCCACTCAAGAGTGGTAGATATCTAAATATTACTTAGGCATTGGCCCTAATTTCACACCGTCTGGATAGTATTTCCATCCATCCTTCACCTTGATATTCTCATCCCATGGAAGCTTATAATTTCCTTCTGCAAGATCTTTCACCCAAGTTAGATAATTTTCGCGCTCGCCACCCGGTTTGCCAACATATGCACGACAACCTACGTTGTAGATGTTGTTTTCCAACGCCCAGTTCTCACGCGCTTTATCCACCAGTTTGGGGAACAATTCAGCTGTCACGATCTCCCAAGGATTTCGATGTCCTTGTTGAATCACGTTACCATCGTAGTTACACACGGTACCTTCACCGAAGTAATAGAATACGCCATCATAACCCGCTAGGTTCACGGAGATTGTGTACATTAGATTTTGCCATGCGTTCGTTTTGTTGGTCCAAATCCATTGATCATTTACTTGAGTGGAATAGCCTGAGATGCGGATGTAAACGTTAGCACCTTTATACGCCGCTTCTCTAGCTAGTTCAGGGAACATACCATCGTGACATATACATACAGCTAGCTTAGATCCCTTAGGTCCATCACACACTGGCATACCATAGTTACCAGGTGACCACGGCTCGATTGGAACCCAAGGTTGAAGCTTACGATAATGCAGAGCGATCTCACCCTCATCGTTGATAATCAATGCTGTATTATAAGGAGGTTTAGAAGGATCTTCGTTCTTCTCCATGATGGAGAAAACACCCCATACTTTGTTCACGATACATGCTTCTTTAAACTTTCCAACCTCTGGACTATCAATCGTCAGCAGCATCTCATCGTAGGTCCAAATTGACGTATTTAAACCTTGAGTTGAATATTCAGGCATCACGATCAAATCAGCGTCTGGGTACCCCGCTTTGGTGGAACCGATAGCTTTACATATTTGATCTACTTGTGTTTGTATGTCTTCAGGACCCGATATCACTGGTACTGGATATTGGATCATTGCTACTAAGAGCGCTTCGTCCCAAGCGCTAACGCTTCCTGTACTCGCCATAATAATAATCTCCGCTGTGTGATATTTACATGTGAGGCTATAAACCTCTGGAGACATTATTGAATTAGGACTTTCAATAATAAATACGTCAATGGACGTACACGCGAAACCAAAATAGGTACTATTTTTATAGGGTTTCCATATTAAATACGCGATAGCATATTAAAAAAATCTAAAAACGCTTTCGATTAAAAAGAAGCATTAATAATTTTAATTAGCCGATATATCCACAGAGATTGATTTAAACGCTGGTGTATGGGAGCGTGGATCCCTTTCCCTACCGATTAAGACATTGGCCTCAGGATAATATGCTAAAACACAGCCTCGCTTAATATCAAAGGCAACTACTTCGAGATCAGGCATAATACCGTAATCAGACCTCACCGTGACTCTTGCACCTTCATTTAATCCCATGCTTGCTATATCAGATTGATTCATGAGAACAACATCTCTTGAATCAGTTCCTCGGTAGCTGTCTTTTTCCTCATAAATAATGGAGTTAAATTGCCCTTCGCTGCGAATACTCGCCAATGTGAACGCACGAGATGTACTATTTCTCACTAAAGAATCAGGCATAGTGATCATAAACCTAGCTAACCCATTTTCGGTTGGGAACTTAGGTTCATGAAGGACTCTTCCAGGAATAGTAAATTCTTCCAAATTATGCTTCTTGTCTGCAATTGCTTTAAATTCAGGAACAACACTGGCAATTGCACTGCGCACATTGTCATGTTGTTCAAACATCGCAAAATCGATAGGCCCATCGGAACACAAACGCCGACCTAATTGCGAGAGAATATGCACCTCAGGTCTGACGGTATCTATGCGATTAATTCCGCCACGACTATATCTCACGAAATTAAACATGGATTCTTGTGTTGTTGGTTGCCATTCTTCGTCTCTAGCGGTTACCGGCAACACTAAAGATTCGCTGCTATCGATTCCATTGATATGCCCCTGATTAAGAGTAGTGGTTAAAGACACTTTAAAACCAATCTGGTTCAATGCATCAGCAGTCCACTCACTATCAGGAGCGGCTGCATAGAGATTACCACCCATTAGTAACGCAGCATCTACCTCTCCACGTTTCGCAGCCTCCAGACAGGCCATGGTATCCATTCCTTTCGCTGTCGGGATTTCCATATTAAGATTTTTTTCCAACAACCCAAAAGTGGCATCAGTAAGGCCAGGCTTGACGCCTACAGATCCTATACCTTGTACGTTGCTATGCCCTCGCAATGGTAATAGTCCAGCAGCAGGCTTACCCACCATACCGCGCATCAACGCGAGATTAGCAATCGCTTCAACATTATTTACCCCGTTTAGATGGTGAGTAATCCCCATCCCCCAAGCGAAGACTGCGTTGTTGGACTTTGCGTAACTATTCGAAATATCACGAATCTCATGTTCATCGACACCGCTGGCATCACAAAGATCAGCCCACGAATATTGTTCGACTGAATCTTTTAAGTCCTTGAAGCCAATGGTGAAACTTTCTATGAAAGTAGTATCAATTGCTTCTTCTTCAATTAACGCCTTCGCAATTCCATTAAGTAATGCGAGATCACCATTAATTTTTGGCTGCACATATTTCGAGGCAATCCATGTCCCTCCTTTCAGTAGTGATCCAGGGCTCTTTGGTACAGCAAATTTGACTAATCCAGGCTCTTTGGCCGGATTAATCACAATAACTTGTCCGCCCCTGTCCCGACACGCTTTAAGCTGATGAACGAAACGTGGGTGGTTGGACGCAGGATTGGCACCTATCACAAAAA
>JAKSAW010000121.1 GCA_022361455.1 Pseudomonadales bacterium
ACTGATCGATATATTGATTCGGATTTAAGGGAAAGGCATATACTGAAAAGTGGACTGGTGTAGATTCAAATGGCAGATTATCAATCTGCATTTAAAAACCCCACAACAGGAAAGTGGACGGGCGGTCACCGTTCTTCGATGAATGATAAATATTGGTAACGATTTCATATGACGAAACTAATTAAGGTCGAGCCTTCTTTTAACACAAGTGCATCTGATACCTTTTCAGACGCGATCAAAAAAGTAACTTGTATTAATATCGATAACTATGATGTTGATAGGTATAAGCAACTAAAATTAATAGATTATGCTTATGGACAAGGGCATCTGGCGTTAATCTTTAACAACGAGGATGCTATTGTAATAGGTGCTAGACAGGATTCAATACATGGGGAGATATATACAAAGCAGGAAATACCAGAAAGCTTAACGTCGATTAATGAGAGCATTACTTTTGATTTTGGAAAAGGGAATGTTTTCATATGGGAATGGAAGAAAATGTTAGATAGCTTAATTGGTCTAAAAATTAAATTTATACCTGGTAATCAGTATCTATTCTTTTCTGCAAGTGATGGTAGAAGTTTTATTGTCAACTCTGCACAAGAGCTAGGCGATAAAAACAAACATTACTTATATATTGTAGAGATTTAACAAACCTACGCCGCTATACAAAATACTGGAACATGAACTCAGCGAGATATGACTTTGCCCCATTAAGTAGAGACATTAGCGATATAGCTAAGCGTCTCAATAGGCTAGGTAATCAAGACAGTTAGTTCGACCCTTTTTGATGACTAAATCCAGGTCCCATCGCACCTAAAGAATCGCCCAGTTTCAAAAACTCGAAACGCTATTGGGAATGTGGCCTTGGACCTTTCCATTTTCATAGCAACTGAACTGGGCGAGAAATCCTTCCTCTATTCCGTCAGCCAGGGACAAATACTTTTGGCAGACACAGTTCTCAGATTCATGGAGACAATAGCAAACTCAATGAAACGGCTTCGCAAGGCTGTATTATACTTCCAAGAAGTATTCGCGATCAGATTGCCAATAGTTCAGATAAAGTTTTAAGGGTTGTACCATGAAAATACTAAAATTGACCGTTGCTATTGTAAGTTTATTCTCCATAGCCTGCACATCCATAGCTGGAGAGGGTGTAAAACCTGCGTACACTAAAGAGTTCTTTATCAAAGGAAATAGTATAAGGATCAATGTCGTTGTAAATAGACCCAAGATGGAAACAAATCTAGATTCAACTTTACTGTGGGGCACAGAGTTTGCGACTCCTAATAACAACATAGAGAAAATTGATGTCTATTTCTCTGGAGAGCGGATAAAAATTCCGTATTCATCATACTCAGATCTCGTTAATATTCGAAATGTTTCAATTGATATATTAAATGATAGCTTTTCAATTAATGTTACTGGAGGGGATGCAGCCACGAGCTACACCGCAACTTTGCTATTCAGTAAAATAGGTATGCTACAGACTCGGCAGGTAAGTAGTTCTGAATTCCCTGATGTTTCATGGGAAAAGACCGAATACTCGTATAACCTTAGTGAAAATTGATTTATATATGAGAAGAGGAGATTGATCATAAAAAAGGCTAGGGCCCGGCGAGGAATGCCCACTCCTCAGCTAGTTAAACACTCCTCACCAGACCATCCCAGCGCTTCTAATTTATCACGATATAACTCAATATTAATCAAGTAGGAACGACTATCCATCGGTAAAGCCCTAACAGGGACTTCAACGTAAAGCTGACCTGCATCACCAACAGCGAAAAAGTCGCTGCTCGAATGCCATAGGCAATCCAAGTAATATTCGACGCTAAAAACGCATACCTTCCGTAGCCCGAGAACTCCATATTCAGCGCAAGCAAAGCTGCGCCAATTAACCCTAACAAACTGCCCACCCATCCAAACTGCTCATTGAATTGACTATTGGTGAAACCGAGATCACGATCGCAAATGTGGAATTTAATCAGCGATTTCCAGGTCAATATTACGACAGTGAGAGTGCAATACACTATAACTACTATAGGGATTATGATTCGAGCAATGGAAGATACATTCAAAGCGACCCAATAGGCCTCGATGGAGGAATGGACACATGCTCCTATGTGGGGGGTAATCCAACTACTAGGTTAGATCTTTATGGTCTAGATTGGGAGTATATAACCTCAACTTAAAATTTTGAAACTCTATGGGAATTTGGCCTTGGACCATTCTCTTTTCATAACAACTGAACTGGGCGAGAAATCCTTCCTCTATTCCGTCAGCCAGGGACAAAAACTTTTGGCGGACATAACTTTCAGATTCATGGACATAATAGAAAAATCAATGAAACGCCTGTTGATTGACAAAAAAGAATCATCCTTACAAAAAACACTCATACCAAACAAAAATGTTTAATACCATTTAAATCAGATATGAGGTAAATATGGGAACTGAAGCAACTGCAACTATTCTAGGGGATAGCTTACAGCCCTTTCGACATCAGGGCTGTCGTAGATAGTATCTCTCAAGTACACAGATTCAATACAGCCGAAGTATGATACTTTATTGAACCAAGGGCTCTTTGAATGCCTCACATTAGTGAATCGCAAAAACACTTTTGAAGGTATTAACAATTCGATCTCAAGCTATACCTAGTATGCTGGGCAAGGTGGAAGCCCAATTACAGATTTGTATGTCCTAGAAAGATAAGCATATGAAAAGTCTTTTAATTATTTTAATTGTTTCGCAATTGTTAGGTTGTGCAAAAGCATCTGAGTCAAATATACAGAGTTGTTCTAGTGAATTGGCTTTTATCGCGGAAAAGGAATTATCGAACATCAATTCCTTGAATTGGAGTAGCCTTTACTTACTTTATTCAAAATACAAAATCTGTGATGATGGGTCGATAGCTGAAGGATTCTCAAACGCAGTTGTAAGTCATCTGGGAAATATTCCCGTGGAAACATCGATTATGGAAGAAACCCCACAGTTCGCTGACTTTGTTTTAAATCATGTTGGCAAAAATATGTCTGTAACAGAATATCAACAGATCCTGACCAATATTTCGTCATGCTCTAGAACTAACGCATTCTGCAAAAAGCTGATGACTGAACTAACTAATTAAATTCCTTGCGGGTCAAAGTAGAAGATGACATACCTGGATTGATGGGAGGAGCAGTGGCGACAGCTATAGTGTTATTCTGATAACACTGTTACCCTATTTCTCCCATATGCTTTAGACTGATATAGTGCATTATCCGCGTTCTCTATGATAGTCGAAGCATTCATTTTGTTGATGTCTACTAAAGTTGTGACACCAATACTAGCAGTAATACAAAATTCAACTTGATCTTGAAAGATCTTTAATTTCTCAATCGCTTGACGACATCTCTCAGATACCAGGATAGCATCATCCCTGTTACAATTCGGCAATACCACCGAAAATTCTTCTCCGCCATATCTTCCTAATGTATCGGTATTACGTATGGCGAACTGCAATGCTTCCGCAGTTTTTTGTAACGCTTTATCACCTGCACTGTGACCATATTGATCATTTATATTCTTAAAATAATCGAGATCAACCATAATAAATGATATGGGGCGCCTATAGCGTCTAGTCAGAGTTAGCTCGTTTTCAAGTATTTCCATAAAGTAGCGGCGATTCCATACATTTGTTAAGCCGTCTCTACGTGATAATTCCCTAATTTTTTCTTCTCTTGCTTGCAGACCTTCCAGAAAGAATCGAACCATCACAATGCCACAGAGCAATGGATAAAGAGAGATTGTGAATTGACCTGCCATCCACCAATAGGCGGAAGGGCCTCTGCTTACATCTTGATATAATGTCGAACAGGGTATGTATCCATACAATGTAAGTAGGGCAACCACTGATACTAGAACTACATTAAGCTGTACCGTGATCACCATCCGTCGAGTATCAAATAAAAAGAAACCTAGTACGGCAACTGTGATAAGAGCGGGAATGGTCGAAGTAGTTAAAAATCCATGCGCTGAAATAATGGGTATTATCAGAGGAACAGCAATCAATATGATTATCCATTCCAAATAAACATTCTGTTGTTGACGCTGCCGTAAACATACACCCAAAAGCGCGACAATTACCCATAGCAAGCCACACGACGAATAATAGTAGTTTAGTGCAAGCTGAACATCATAATTTAAGAAAGATACGAGGCCAGGGCTAAAGGTGATTAAGAATCCAAATCCTGCCTGCAGGAAATACCACGGCGCGATACAGCAGGCAGCAAATATTGCTCTATCTATTTGGTTCCAATCCATCGGGTTAAACTTGGTACTATTGTTTTTGTTAGATGTTACGTCCATTTAATAGATCCCTTTGAAATAGTCGTTATCTATACCCCAGGTATATAATAGACAACTTTTTGAAAGGTTGGGACGCTGACTAAAGGGTTAACATTAGTCATGCTCCTTAGTCAGTCCTTTTCCAAGCAGGTAGGTAGGAAGACTAATACAATGTGAGGTTTGTAATATGCTGATTAATTTAATTTAGTGGCGCCCCTAATAAATATAGGACGCAAGGGTTCTGTAGCATCTGTACCGGTCTGCTACATATGAGGCTTTGGATGCAAATGGGCAATGACCAATGTGAACTTGAATTACGCCAATAAAAGCCTTTGAACAGTGTTGTTATGGTTTGGTGGGATGTCGCACCATGGAAGAATGTGTTAAACATGCTAACGACTTTTACTCCTTATTTACATCGGAGTTTAGCTGGTCATTGGAAAAAACTCGCAATGATTTGATACTGACCGCTCACATAAAACCGATGTTGTCTATAGATTATCGTTTTATTATCCAGAGCTTATTGTTAATGGCCATAAGGCTATTTGGTTGGTTGTTAGGAGAAGATATAGCAATTAAATCTGTTAGCTTCACTTTCGCTAAAAATAGCACTGACGAAAGCCTCGCTTATCTATTGGGAAACTCAATTGATTATGAGTGTGACGCCAATTCTATTCGCATAGCTGGAGCATATGCCGATGCGAGATTATCTTGCACTCGTAATCAGGTTGCCTTGATGCTTGAAAAGAAAGCGTACTTGTTCTTAGGGGGCCAGCAGACTAAAACGTTCAGTCAGGAAGTTCGTCGTATTCTGCTAACCAATAAAAATGAAGGTTGGTTGGAAGTCGACGAGGTTGCAAGTTCGCTCATTGAATCCAAACCTATTATGGAGAAAACTCAAGAAAGAAGGTTCTAGCTTTCTCGATACACGCGATCAGATTAAACGAGATTGGGCATTAGTGTTGCTAGATGATCCTGCTAATTCTGTTGAATATGTGGGTGAAGTCCTTAGATACTCCGACGTTAGCGCTTTTAGAAAGGCTTTCAAAAAATGGACTGGGCTCCAGCCTATAAAATATAGAGAAAAGCTTCGTGGTGCTTGAAGATTAATTAATTTA